>PLJS01000260.1:15171-15381 GCA_003140315.1 Hyphomicrobiales bacterium | reverse complement strand
GCGCGATAAAGCGCGAGATCGGCGCATTTCATCAGATGGTCGGCCGCCATGCCGTCCCCGGGCGCCATCGCGACGCCGATGCTGACGCCGGTATTGATCTCCTGGCCGTCGATGATCACCGGCTCGGACACGATCGCGACCAGCGCGCGCGCCAGCATCTCGGCGCTGCGTGCGCTTGCGTTGCATTGCACGACCGCGAACTCGTCGCCG
>PLJS01000260.1:0-15112 GCA_003140315.1 Hyphomicrobiales bacterium | reverse complement strand
CCCGCCGTTTCGACGCGGGCGAGACCCTCCGCCATCTTCTCGCGCAGCAGCACGCGGTTAGGCAGGTCGGTCAGCGCGTCGTGCCGCGCCATATGGGCGATGCTTTCCTCCGCGCGATGGCGTTCGGTGATGTCCTCGTAGATCGCGACCAAGCCGCCCTGCGCCATGCGCTGGTGCGTCACCTTGATGATGCGGCCGTTGGCGAGGTGGCGCAACGCGATCATGTCGCCGTCATTGAGCGCCTGGACATATCCGGCGTAGAGGTCGTCGCTCGTCATGTTCGTGTGGCGGAAGTTGCCGAGCGCGATGCTGTGTTCGAGCACCTCGCGCATGGTCGCGCCGGGCTTCACCACGTCGGGCGACATGCCGAACATCTCGACATAGCGCCGGTTGCACACGATCAGCCGCATCTGCGCGTCCAGCATGGCGAGGCCGTGCGCCATGTTGTTGAGCGCGACGTCGAAACGGCGGTACTGCTCGCTCAGCTCCTCGGCGGCACGCTCGCGCTCGGTCACGTCCTCGAAGGTACCGACCCAGCCGCCGATCTCGAGCGGCAGATACCGGATGGCGATCAACCGGCCATTCGCGAGCCGGCGATGCACGACCGGTTCGCGATCGACCGTCACGCGCCGCTTGAAATCCTCGAAGAACTCTTCGGCGCTCAGTTTCGACGGGTGCACGCCGTGCGCCAGGCTGTGGCGGACGAGATCGATCGCGTGCGTGCCGGGCCGCGCGTCGTCCGGCGTCAGCCCATAGATGTCGAGGTAGCGTTGGTTGCGCACGATCACACGCCAGTCCTCGTCGAACACGCACAGCCCATGCCCCATGTTCTCAAGCGCGGCATCGAACAGGATGTTCTGTTCGCGCAACGCCTTTTCGTAGCCGAGCCGCTCGGTCACATCCTCGTGCGCCGAAACCCAGCCGCCGCCCGGCGTCGGGCGCGAGGTGACTTCGATCACCTCGCCGTTCTTGAGCGTGAGCCGCATGGTCGCCAGCGTCTTGCTGCTGAAGATGGTGCTGCGGTTCTCATAAATCTGGTCAACTGACTTGCCCGGCTCGTTGCCCTGTCCGGTCCAGTGCGTCAGCAAGTCGCGGTAGGATATGCCCGGCTTCACGACCGCCGGATCGAGCCCATACGTGTCCAGATACTGCGCGTTGCACACGATCAGCCGCTCGTCCGGGCCGAACATGCACAACCCGTGCGACATGTGGCTGAGCGCCTGGTCGAAGCGCTCGAACTGGAGGCGCAGCTCCTCCTCCATGCGCTTGCGGTCGGTCACGTCCTCGCACAGCGTGACCCAGCCGCCGTCCTGCATCGGATGGCTGTGGATGACGTATTCGCGGCCGTGCATGCGCTGGTTCAATTGGTACGGCTGACCCGCCGCCATCTTGTCGACCAGGCGCTGCCACACGGCCTCGGGCGTGCTGTTGCGGAAAAATCCGTTCTTGCCAGCCGCGACGATCACGTCGCGCATCGGCACGCCGATCTTCACGATGTCCCGCGTCATGCCGTACATGTCGAGGAAACGCTGGTTGAACAGGACCAGCCGGTGCTCGGCGTCGACCGCGCACATCCCGTGCGACATCTGGTTGATCGCCTGGTCGTAGCGCTCGAACTGGATGCGCAGGTCGTACTCCTGGCGCTGGCGCTCGCTCACGTCCTCGACCAGCGTGATCCAGCCGCCGTCGGGCACGGGCCGGTAATGCAGCGAAAAAGTACGGCCGTGGGAAAGCTGGCGCCGCAGCTCGAACGGCTTGCCGCGCGCCATCAATTCGCTGCGGCGGCGATGGATCTCCTCAGCCTTGCTGGCCGGAAAGTTGCCGCAGGCGGCGGACCGGTCGATCAGCTCGCGGATCGGCATGCCGGCGCGTACCGCCCCGGGCGCCAGGCCGAACATCTCGACGAAGCGTTGATTGAACAGGACGACGCGTTGCTCGGCATCGACCATGCACAGGCCATGCGCCATGCTTTCGAGCGCCGTCCCCTGCAGCGCGACCAACGCCTGCAGCCGGTCAGCCTCCTGGTCGCGACAGGCCGCGGCTGTCGTCATTCCGTCCATGCGCACTGCCCTGCCCTTCCCCCTCGGCAGTCCGGGAGACTACGTAACAGCGTAAAATTGCGGGTTAATCGGATTGGTTTAAATTTTATGACAGTGTTGGTTTTTTGATTGATGGAACCGGGGGCGCGGAACGACGATGCCGGCCGTCTTGCGCTGAGGCCCTTATCGATGGATTGCTGGCGGCTTGGCATGAGCACCTTGGAAATTGACGTCGGCGACCTTCGCCCTCGCGCCGTCGACGTGACGGCGACGGAGCTTGTCGTGACCCTGACGGATGGCCGCAAGATCGTGACGCCCCTCGACTGGTATCCACGGCTCAAGAACGGAACCCCCGCGCAGCGGGCAAATTTCGAGATCATGCCGATGGGAATCCACTGGCCCGATCTTGACGAGGACCTCGGGATCGCCGGCATGCTCAAGGGCCAGCGCGGCCGTTAGCCCGCTGCCAACTCGATTTCGCCCCTTTTTATGCCGCCCGACTGCGCCTTGAACCTTTCCGTCCGCCCGACCGACCAAGAGGCGCGGACCGGCGCCCTGCCCCGGCGCTGGAGGCTGCCATGCCCTCACCGGAAACATCCTATTCGGAAGCCGACCTGCGCGCGGCCGCAGCCGCCGGCCTGCTCGATGCGGCGCAGCTTGCGGGCCTGATCGATTTCCTCAACCGCCGCGCCGCGCTCGCGCCCGCCGACGCGGCACCGGCGCCGCGCTTCGATGTCGCGCACCTGCTCTGGTACGCGGGCGCGCTCATCGTCATCACGGCGATGGGCCTGTTCTCCACCCTCGCCTTCTCGCAACTCGGCGGAGAGGCGCTTGCGATCATCGCCTTCGTCTATGCGGCGCTGTTTGGCGTCGCCGGCCATTATCTCTGGCACGCCAAGGGCCTGCGCACGCCCGGCGGCCTCCTGATCGCGATCGCGGTCTCGATGGCGCCGCTCGCGGTCTACGGCATCCAGGACGCGCTCGGCCTGTGGGGCCAGTTCGGCAAGCCCGACACCTATCAGGGCTTCTATGTGTGGATCAAAGGAAGCTGGATCTTCATGGAGATCGCGACGATCGTCGCGGCCGTGGTGGCGCTGCGCTTCTATCGCTTTCCCTTCATCGTTTCGCTGATCGCGTTCGCGCTCTGGTTCATGTCAATGGATCTGGCGCCCTGGTTCGCGGGCCAAGCCTATGCCGACTGGGAAACGCAGCGGCGGGTCTCGGTGTGGGTCGGGCTCGCGATTCTCGGCGTCGCCTACGGCACCGACCGCTTCCAGCGCTCCGGCGACTTCGCGTTCTGGCTCTATCTGTTCGGCCTCATGGCGTTCTGGGGCGCCATCACGGCGAGCTCGAACGGCACCATGATCGAGAAGGCGCTCTACTGCGCGATGAACGTGGCGTTCCTGTTCGTCGCCGTATTCCTGAACCGGCGCGTCTTCGCGGTCTTCGGCGTGATCGGCGTTTCGCTCTACCTTGGCGATCTCGCCAGCAAAGTGTTCAAGGACTCGTTGTTGTTCCCGTTCGCGCTCTCGCTGATTGGCGTCGGCGTGATCGCGGCCGGCCTGTTGTACTACCGCAACCAGGACCGCATCGCCGCATGGTTCGAGGCGAACCTGCCCCATGCCGTGAAGCGCCTGCGGCCGGCGAGCGCAATCTAGCCCTGCGGTACCGCCATCGAGGCGAGCTTCGAGACGTCGGCGCTCTCCTCAAGCGCCCACACCGCATCGATCAACGGCGCGATATCGTGCTGCGGATTCCAGCCCGCCGCCGAGGTCCGCAGCTTGTCCTCGAGATCGCTGTCGCTCAGGGGATTCTGATCGCTGCCGCGCGCGGCCGTTTGCGACAGGTTGTAAGTCTTGCCATCCGCGGTGGTGATGTCGACCACCGCCGCGATCGTGCTGTAGGCGTTATCCAGCTCCACACTGACCTTGCCGCGCAGCGCCGCCACCCGCGGATCGTGCACGCAGGCATCGGTGAACTGATCGACACCGGCCCGGCCGGTGACGAGCGCCGCCGCGACCGCGTGCTGCACGCTCACCTGCGCCTCGCGCCCCGTGGAGATGTTCGGCCGGTCGGTCCGTGCCGCCAGCAGCGGATTGCCGCGCACCACGACCCTTTCGACCTCCGCCGCCGGATTGGCGCGCCGCCAGTCAAGCACGCAGTCGAGCACCGGATGGATCACGAAGCCGCAGGGATACGGCTTGTAGGAGGTGTGCATCAGTTCCCAGTTTTCGCCGATGCCCTCGGTGACGAGCGCTAGTTTCGGCGGCTCGCCGGTCGCGCTGTAGAAACCCTGCACGCCGGCGAGCGGCTCCGCAGGGCCGTCGAATCCCTTCTCGGCGAGCAGCGCCGACCAGAGACCGTTGCGCGCCGAGTTGCCGACATTGGCGCATTTCGACGCCGTGCCGAGACTTTCGCACAGGCCGGATGACTGCGTCGCGGCGGTGCCGATCGCCCAGACCAGCTTGGTCTCGTCGAGCACGAGCAATTTCCCCGCGGCTGCGGCGGCGCCGAAAATCCCGCAGGTCGATGTGATGTGCCAGCCTCTGTTGTAGTGAGCGGGAGAGATCGCGAGCCCGATGCGGGCTTGCACCTCCTGGCCGAGCACGAAGGCGAGCAGCAATTCCGGCCCGCTCACGCGGCGCATCTCGGCGAGTGCCAGCAGCGCGGGCGCAACCGGGGCGGTCGGATGGATCACGGTGCGCACATGCGTATCGCAGAAATCCTGCACGTTGGCGGCGGCGGCGTTGAGGAAGGCGGCGCTCAGCGCATCGACGCGCTCGGCCCGGCCGACCACTGTCGCCTGCTTGCCGCCGGAGAACTCCAGGAGCGACCGCAGCGCGATCTCGACGGGGCTGGTGCGGCAACCGGCGAGCGCCACGGCGAAGAAATTGAGAAACGAGCGCTTAGCCTGGTGCCGCACCGGCCGCGGGATATCCTCCCATCGCGTCGTCACGACGAGATGAGCCAGGCTTTGCGTCACATTGGGCTTGTCCAGCATGATCGTCCTCGCGGGAAGGCGCGGGAGCATCCGCCAAGGGAGCGCAAAGCGCAACCGAGCGTTCGGCAGGGCGCATCCGCAGCTTTTGCGAATTCCGATCTTCGACATGTTGCGCTAGCTTGGCTGCAATCAAAATGCCGGTCTCGGCGCGCCGGGCGGTAAATCGACTTTGAAGGGCGGACGCCGTGCGAACCACTTGGAACTGTCTTTTGCTGGCCGTCGCGACCGCCGCGCTATTCGCCGCCGATGCGGCGCGCGCCGAGGACTATCCCTCGCATCCGATCCGGATGATCGTGCCCTATGCGCCGGGCGGCGGCGCCGACGCGATCGCGCGCATCATCGCCAAACGCGTGAGCGAGACGATCGGACAACCGATCATCATCGAGAATCGCGGCGGTGCCGGTTCCATCCTCGGCACCGAAGTGGTGCAAAAGGCCGATCCTGACGGCTACACGCTTCTCGTCGGCCAGTCCGGTCCGATCTCGATCAATCCCGCGGTCTACAAGAACCTGCGCTACGACCCGGTGAGGGATTTCGCGCCGATCACGATGACGACCGCCTATCCCTACATCCTGGTGGTCAACGCCAGCCTGCCGGTCAGGAACCTGCAGGAATTCGTGGCGCTGGCCAGGAGCAGGCCGGGCGAGTTCAACTACGGCACGACCGGCGTCGGCGCCGCCAACCATCTCGTCGCCGAGCTGTTCAACAGCAGGGCTGGATTGACGATGACGCATATTCCCTATCGGGGAACGGCGCTCGCCGTGACCGACCTGCTCGCCGGCCAGGTGACGATGGTGTTCGCCGATGCGGTCACGGCGTTGCCGCACATCCGCGCCGGGACGCTGCGCGCGCTGGCGGTCAGCAGCAAGGAGCACTCGGCCGTCGTACCGGACATACCGACGATCGCCGAAAGCGGCTATCCGGGCTTCGACGCCATCGGCTGGCACGGGATCCTGGCGCCCGCCAAGACGCCGCCCGCGATCATCAACAGGCTGCACGACGAGATCGTGAAGGCGCTGAAGGATCCCGCCACCAAGGCGCTGCTCGACGCCCAGGCGATGCAGCTCGTCGGAAATTCCCCGGAGGAATTCGCTGCCTTCATCAAACAGGACATCGCGCTCTGGCAAAGCGTTGCGACGCAGGCGAATGTGGAGGTGAAGTGAATGTATGGATTCGATCAGGTGAAAGCATGAAGCGCCGTGCTTTTCTTCTTGGCGCCGCCGGTGCGATCGCCGCGCCCGCCGTCCACGCCGAGGCATGGCCCAAGGGCCAGCCGATCCGCGTGATCGTCCCGTTTCCGGCCGGCGCCGCGAACGACGCAATGGGACGCCTCGCGGCGCAACAGCTTCAGGACAGACTCGGCGCGACCACGGTGGTGGAGAACCGCGCGGGCGGGAGTGCCGTCATCGGCACCACGATGGCGCTCAATGCCGCGCCGGACGGCTACACGCTGCTCGCTTCCGCGTTCAATCACATCGTGATGAACCACGTCGTGAAAGGCGTAACCTTCGATCCGCAGAAGGACTTCGAGGTGATCGGCCGCACCGCGCGCGCGCCGCTGCTGATGGTGATGTCGCCGAACCAGTCGCAGAACACGGTCGCCGAGGTCGCCGCCGCCGCCAAGGCCAAGCCGGACGAATGGACATTTGCATTGGCGGCGCTCGGGGCACCGGGACATCTCGCGACGATCGACTTCATGCGCCGCACCGGCACGACGATCGCGACCACGCCCTATCGCGGCACCGCACCCGCGCTGACCGACGTCATGGGCGGCCACGTCCAGCTCCTGATCGATGCGTCCTTCGCGCTGCTGCCACCGGCGCGCAACGGCAAGGTCAAGACGCTCGGCATCACCACGAAGGATCGCTCGCCGCTCGCGCCCGACATCGCGACGCTGTCGGAGCAGGGCCTGCCGGGCTTCGACTTCCAGTCCTGGTACGGGCTGTGGGCGCCGAAGGGCACGCCGCACGACATCTGCCAGCGCGTCAACGATCTCATGCGCGAGACGATGGCCGAGCCCGAGATCGTGCAGCGCCTCAACAAGTCGCTGCTCGAACCGGTGGTCGAGACCATCGACGAGACCAAGGCCTTCATCGCGGCGGAAGTGCCGAAGCATGTCGCGCTGCTCGCGGCCGCGCATTTCGAGGCGCAGTAGGGCCGCGGGCCGCGGCGACATCACCCATACCGCAGCTTCAGCCCGACGATCACCAGCATCAGTGCGGCAGTGAGCGCGCTCGACACGCTCAGCGGCCAGTCGCCGAGCGCGAGGCCGTAGACGAGCCACAGCAGCACGCCCGCCGTGAATGCGGCCGTCGCCGGCAGCGAGATCGCGCGGGTGTCGCGGTCGCGGATGGTCTTCATGGCCTGCGGCAGCCAGCACAGCGTGGTCAGGATCGCGCCGGCGGTGCCGATCGAATCGATGAGCAACGAACGCATGCCGGCGGCCATAGGACGCGGGTGCTGAGGTTTTGTGACAATCACTCCTCCAGCAGCACCACCCGGCCCGGGTCGACCGTCATGAAGGCCTGTTGCCCCTCCGCGAGCGGCTCGATCCCGGCGGCGCGGACGACGAGGCGCTGATCGCCCCAGGCGACATGCGTCTGCGTGAAATCGCCCTGGAACACGGTGCGCTCGATCCGCACGGGCCAGACATTGCGCGAGGCATTTGGCTTCTGCAGCGACAGGTGCAGGTGCACCGTGCGCACCGACATCGTGAGCGTCGCGCCGGCCGGCCGCCCATGCGCCATGCCGTAAAGGATCGCGCCGGAAGGTGTCTCCAGCGCGATCAGCCCGTCCGCGTCGAGATCGGTCCGGTGCTTGCCGGAAATGAGATTAGCCGAGCCGACGAAGTCGGCGACGAACGCGTTGCGCGGCGTGTTGTAGATATCGCCCGGGCTGCCGACCTGCGCGATCAGCCCGTCGCGCATCACCACGATGCGGTCGGACATCGCCAGCGCCTCCTCCAGGTCGTGGGTCACATACACGGACGTGACGCCGAGGCGATGCTGCAGCTCCCGCAATTCGATACGCATGTCGCCGCGCAGCTTGGCATCGAGATTGGACAGCGGCTCGTCGAACAACAAGACCTGTGGCTGGAACACGAAGGCGCGCGCGAGCGCGACGCGCTGCTGCTGCCCGCCGGAGAGTTGCGAGGCGCCGCGATCGCGATAGGGGCGCATCTGCACCATGTCGAGCGCGCGATCGACCTTCACGACGATCGCTTCCTTGCTCTCGCGGCGCACGCGCAACCCATAGGCGACGTTCTCGAACACCGTCATGTGCGGCCAGATGGCGTAGGACTGGAACACCATCGAGAGCCCACGCTTCTCGGCCGGAATGTTGACGTGCTGTGCCGATGAATAAACCGCCGCGCCGCCGATGCGGATCTCGCCCGCGCTCGGCTGTTCGAGGCCGGCGATCGCCCGCAAGGTCGTGGTCTTGCCGCAACCGGACGGCCCGAGCAGCGTGAGCTGCTCGCCCGGCTGCACCGAAAAGCTCACGCCGCGCACCGCCGGCACGGTGCCGTAGTGGATTTCGAGATTCTCGACCTCGATATGCGGCTTGCGCGCTTCCTCCACCATTGGGTCAATCCGTGATGTGCGTCGTGACGCGCCGCGTGACCGCCAGCAGGACGCTCACCGCGACCGCCACCACGGCGGTCTGGATCAGCGCCAGCGCGGCGGTGAGCTCGGTCGAGCTTGCGAACCAGCTCTCCACGATCGACGGCGTGATGACCTTCGAGTGCGGCCCCATCAGCAGGATCGATGCGCCGAGCTCGCGGATACTGGCGACGAACAACAAGAGCCACGCCGCGATGAGACCCGGCCAGAGCAGCGGCACCGTCACGGTGCGGATGCGATAGGCCCAGCCGGCGCCGCACATCTGCGCGCATTCCTCCAGGCTCTTGTCGATCTGCAGCATCACGCCGGAGATCGTGCGCACGCCGAGCGGCAGGAACACCGTCAAATAGGCGATCAGCAAAAGCCACAGCGTGCCGTAGATCGGGATCGGGAAAACGAGCCACGCCCACATCATGCCGAACGCGAATACGAGCCGCGGCACCGCCTGCGGAAACATCACGATGTATTCGATCACGCTCGCGCCCGGCAGCCGCGAGCGGTAGATGATCCAGGAGATCAGCCCCATCAGCACGACGCCGAGTGTCGAGGTCCAGAACGCGAGCCACAGTGAGTTGCCGAGCGCCGTGGTGGCGGCATTCATGGTGAAGGCCTTGTAGAAATGCTCGGTCGTGAAGTTGCTGGCGGCCGGAAAAGCCGTCGAAATCTTCTGGACGGACGCATAAAGCAGCGTCAGCAGCGGCAGCACGACGCTGCAGACGAGATAAAGGACACAGATCGTCAGCAGAACATACTTCAGCCGCCCGACATCGTTCACGCGCGGACGGAACGCCTTGCCGGTGATGGTGACGTAACTCCCCGCCGTGATGATGCGCCGGTAGACGAACAGCATCGCGAACATGACGACGAACAGCGACGTGCCCATCGCGGCGGCGACGGTGATCTTCGGCGGATATTGCTGCACCAGCGTGTAGATCGCCGTCGTCACCACGTAGAAGCGGCTGGGCAGCCCGAGCACCAGCGCGGCTGCGAACGAGCCGAGCATTTCGGCGAAGCAGAACACCGCCGCGCCGAGCACGCCGGGCAGTACCAGCGGCAGTGTGATCTTCAACATGGTGCGCAGGCGGCTCGCGCCCATCACTTGGCTGGCCTCCTCCAGCGCCGGATCCATCGACTTCATCACGGCGCCGATCATCACGAAGGCGACCGAGCCTTCGAACAGCGCCATCACCCAGGCGATGCCGGCCGCGCTGTTGATGTCGATGAGATAGTCGTGGCCGCCGAGTGCCCGGTAGACCTGATTGAGAAAGCCGCTCTCCGGGGTACCGAGCAGGCTCCAGGCGAGCGCGCCGAGCAGCGGCGTCAGGTAATAAGGAACGATCATCATCTGCTCGAAGAAACGCCGCCCCGGCACGTTGGTGCGGGTGATGATCCACGCCATTGCGAAGCCGAGCACGAGCGCCATCGCGGTCGCGGCGAATGAAACGGTCAGCGTGTTGAGGATGATCTGCGGGTAGGCGAGCAGGCTGGCGAAATTATCGAAGCCGTATTGCGTCGGCGGCCGCGCCTCCGGATCGCCGGTGTTGAGCGCGGCCTGCAGCAGGTACGCGACCGGATAGAGCACCAGCAGGCCCGCAACGAGCGCGACGAGCGCGCCTGCAAGGGCTTGAGGTGAACGCCAGCGCGTCAGCGTCATCGGGCGTTACAGCCCGAACATGGCGTTCCACTCTTTATTGAACACCTCGCGCTGCTTGCCGTAATCGTCCCAGTCGGTCGGGAAGATCAGCTTGTATTTGGAAAGCTTCTCGCCCGTCGGCATCGGCGGCGGGTTATCGCGCACCGAGCCGTAATACAGGTTCGGATGGTCCTGATAGAACTTCTGCCCGCGGTTCGACATCGCCCAGTCGACGAACAGCTTCGCGGTCTCCGGATGCGGCGCCTTGCTGACCGCGCCGACGATCAGCGGCGTCGCCACCAAGCCCTCCGGAGGCGCGACGAACTCCACGTCCGCGCCGCGCGCCTTATAGAGGACGTAAGCCGCGTATTCGGCCATCGACGTGATGTCGTCGTCGCCCTTGGAGAGACGGTCGAAAAGCTGCACGCGGCTGTCGAACGCGCGCGGCTTCTGCGTGGCGTACTGCGTCCAGAAGTCGTTGCCGTACATCTGGCGCAGCAGATACCACTGCACGTACTGGATACCCGACGCCGAGATCTTGCAGCTCATCTTGTTGCGCCAGCGCGGGTTGAGCACGTCCTTGTAGGTCTTCGGCGCTTCCTCGGCCTTCACCTTGGTCTTGTTGTAGGCGAGGCCGCCGAACGTCACGCCGGTCCAGAAATAGGCGCCGGACGTCGCCGAAAGATAATCCTTCTTGTAGGCGTCGTGCTCCGGCCCGACATAAAGCTCGTAGCCGCCGCGCTTCTCGAAATCGACCGCGGGCGCCACGTCGGAGAGCTGGATCGCGTCGACATCGAAACGGCCGGCCGAGCGTTCCGAGAGGATCTTGTTGTAGAGCGCGCCGGTCTGCGCGCGCACATAGCTTCCTTTGATCTTCGGGAAATCCTTGCCGAAGCCCTCCACGATCGCGGCGGTGCCTGCCTCGTTCTCATGGCAGTAGAACACGAAGCCGCCTTCCTGCTCGGCCTTGGCGACGTCCGCGTATGTTGTGAAGTCGAGCACCTTGGTGGGTGTCTTGGCGCCCTGCGCCGACACACGCGGCGCAGCGAACGGCGCGGCCGCGAGCGCGGCGCCGGCTTGCAGCAGATGGCGGCGCGTCAGCCTGCCCTTGATCGACATGAAATCCTCCCTCGGCTTTTTGTTCTCTGGCATCGGTCACGCCTGACGGCGCGCCACTCATGGGCGCAAGCTTAACGCACGGGCCCACAACGGCAAGGCGGCCAAATCGTCGCGATGGCAGCGCCGCGGGCGCGCTTTCCCTCTCCCCTTGAGGGAGAGGGTGGCGAGCGCGGAGCGACAGCGAGCGCGAGCCGGGTGAGGGGTTTCTTAGGAAGCGAACCCCTCACCCCGCGCCTTCGGCGCGACCCTCTCCCTCAAGGGGAGAGGGTGTCCGAGCGCGCGGCGCCGGCGCCGCAAACATGCTAGGGCTCATCCCAGCTTGATGTTCGCGTCCTTCACAACGCGGCTCCACTTCTCCATCTCGGCGGCCACGAAGGCGCGAAAATCCTCCGGCGTGCCCGGATGGTACTCGATATTGAGCTTATCGAGCTTGCCGGTGACGTCGGGCTCCTTGAGCAGCGCGTTCATCCCGGCGCTGATCTTCTGCACGATGTCCGGCGGCGTGCCGGTCTGAACGAACACGCCGTTCCACTCATAGGCCTCGAAGCCCGGAATCGTGTCGGACACCGGCGGCAGATCGGGCAGCGTCGCAAGCCGGCCTTTTCCGGTATGCGCGATGGCCTTGACCAGGCCCGCCTGCACGAAGCCGAGCGAGGCCGAGCCGTTCGAGAAGAAGAATTTCACCTGTCCGCCGATCACGTCGTTGAGCGCCGGGCCGCCGCCGCGATAGGGAATGTGATTGATTTTGGTGCCGGTCGCGAACCGGAACATCTCGAGCGAGAGGTGCTGCACCGTGCCGTTGCCCGACGACGCGAAGTCGAGCCCGTTGGGCGAAGCCTTCGCGAGCGCGATCACGTCGGCGACGGTCTTCGCCTCGACCGACGGATGGACCACCAGGAGGTTGGCCACCCGCGTGGACAGAAACACCGGCTGGAAATCCTTGCCGTAATCGAACGAGAGCTTTGGATAGAGGAATGGATTCACCGAGAACGCGGTGGCGTCATAGAGCAGCGTGTAGCCGTCTGGGTCGGCCTTGGCGGCGACCGCTTCACCGATGGTGCCGCCCGCCCCGCCGCGATTGTCGATGACGAAGGTCTGGCCGAGCTTCTCCCCAAGCTTGGCAAACAGGATGCGCCCGGTGGTGTCGGCGCCGCCGGCGGGCGGATAGGGAATGATCACGCGCACCGGCCGCGACGGCCAAACGTCCGCGGCCGAAACCGCGCTGATGAAGGGCACCGCTATCGCGGCGCCCGCGCCCGCAAGCACCCGGCGGCGTGTCGGTGAGAGTGTGTGACGCACGATGTGCTCCCAGGTGTCGTTTCTGATTGATTGCAGATGGCTGTTCTGGCTCGACGATAGCCGAAAGCGGTGCATTCCCGCGATGGCAAAACCGCTCGCTGGCACACCCTTCCCTCCCCACCCTCGGCAGCCCATATTCGGCCCATGGCCAAATCCCCCGACTCGCGGAAAGGTAAGGACCCCGCGCGCCCGACACGCGCGAAGGCCGCCCGCGAGCCCTTGTCGCCGATCGAACCCGCGCTGGAGAAGCTGCTCAATCCCGGCATCGCCAAGGGAACCGCAGGCGTCGGGTCGGGGACCGGGCTGAAGCCGCCGCCGGATAATTCGTTCGACCGACGCGCGGATTTCTCCGCCGCGCATACGGCGCGGAAGTCCACGCGCGACCAGGCGCAGGTTTCTCCGTCACCCTCCCCTCATGCGCAGGCCTCTCAGCTCCCCTCCCCCTTGCGGGGAGGGGTTGGGGGTGGGGGTAGCGCGGTGAATCTCAGGACGACCCCCACCCCGACGCGCTTCGCGCGTCGACCCTCCCCACAAGGGGGAGGGTAAAGAACGAGAGAGCGCCGTCGTCGCGCGACGTCTCACTTCAACCTCAATCCCACCACACGCACCATCCCGTCCGGCACCGGCACGAAGCCCTCGAGCTTTACGGTCTGCGCGATCAGCACCTTGCGGTGATAGAGATAGAGGATCGGGTCTTCGGTGAGCAGGATTTTCGCCGCCTTCTCGTAGATCGCCTTGCGTTTGGCGGGATCGGACGTCAACCGCGAGTCGTCGAGCGCTTGGTCGACCTCCGGATTGGAGAAGCCGGTGACGTTCTGCGGCGCCTTCGTCTTCTCGAAGATGTAGATGTTGCCGTCCGGGTCAGTGCGTCCGCTCCAGCCGATGAAGTACACTTGGTAGTCGCCCTGCTCCGCCGCCTTAAGCGAAGTCGCGAACTCGGTGACGCGGATTTTCAGGTCGAAACCCGCTTCAGCCGCCATGGCCTGCACGACTTCCGACACCGCCTTGTTCTCGGCGCCCTGCGGCACCATGAAGTCGACCGTGATCGGCGTCGCAACGCCCGCCTCCTTGATGAGCGCTTTGGCCTTGGCGACATCGCGCTTCGGGATTGGGATGCCCTTCTGATAGTACGGGCTGTCCGGACTGATCCACTGATTGCCCGGCACGAACTCGCCGTTGAACACGACCTGATTAAGCGCCTCGCGGTCGATCGCAAGCTCGAGCGCCTGGCGCACCTTCGCGTTGGCACCGAGCGGATTCTTGGCCTTCTCGCCATTGGCGAGATTGATGGTCAGGCCGAAGTAACTCAGGTCGGGCAGATCGTTGAGCTTGAGCTTGGGATCGTCCTTCACCGCCTTGATGTCGGTCGCGAGCAGCCGCTCGATCAGGTCGAGCCCTCCGGCCTTCAGGTTCGCGAGCCGCACGGTCGCGTCCACGATCGGCTGATAGACGATGCGGTCAATGTGGACATTGTCCTTGTTCCAGTAGTCGGCGAACTTCTCGACCACGATGCGGTCCTGCTGGACGCGCTCGACGAACTTGTAGGGGCCGGCGCAGACCGGATGGAGGCCGAACTTGTCGCCCGCCTCCTTGGCGGCCTTGGGCGACACCATCATGCCGGCGCGGTCGGTGAGCTGCGCGATCAGCGGCGAGAACGGGGTCTTCAAGGCGAGCTTGATGGTGAGCGGATCGACGACATCGATGTGGTCGACGGCCGCCAATTCCGGCTTGCGGAACGAGCCCTGCATCGTCATGTGGCGCTCGAGCGAGAACTTCGCGGCCTCGGCATCGAGCGGCTCGCCGTCGTGGAATTTCACGCCTCCCCGCAGCTTGATGGTGACGGTCTTGCCGTCCTCCGAGGTCTCCTGCGACAGCGCAAGCTGCGGCACGACGTTGAGCTTGGCGTCGACGTCGAACAACTTGTCGCAGATCGACGCGAATACGATGCGACCCACATAGGTGCGGGCGAGCGAGGGATCGAGGATGTCGGCATCCTCGGCGAGGCCGATCCGCAGCGTCGTCTGCGCCGCGGCGCTGGCGCAGCTCAACGCCACGAGCGCGGCGGCCGCCGCGAGGCGCAAGTCCCTCATCGTGATCTCCCCTCTTCTGCGACCACAGGCATGCCGACGGCGCGCCCATCCCCCACCGTATCAACCCCGGCGCCGGCCTGCACGTCCGCGCCCTGGGTAAACGCCTCGATTAGCCGGTCGAGCGTCGCCGAATGGCGGAAATCCGGCGGAACAGCCGTCACGGGCGCAAGCTCCTGCCAGCGATGGCATGCGGTCGCGTGATCGCCGTCGGCGATGAGCTCGGGCCGCTCCACGCGACAGCGTTCGATCGCGTGCGGGCAACGCAGATGCAGATGGCAGCCGGACGGCGGATTGATCGGGCTCGGCACGTC
>PLJS01000208.1 GCA_003140315.1 Hyphomicrobiales bacterium | reverse complement strand
GCCGCTTTCCAAGATCAACCCGCGATCCATGAAAAACAACCGCTCTGCGATATTCTTGGCAAGGCGAATTTCGTGCGTGACGATCAGCATCGTCATGCCGCTCTCGGCAAGCTTTCCGATGACGCCGACGACCTCCTGCACAAGCTCTGGATCGAGCGAAGAGGTCGGCTCATCTAGCAGCAATACGGCGGGCTCGGTCGCAAGCGCCCGGGCGATCGCCAGCCGCTGCAATTGTCCCCCGGAAAGCTGCGTCGGATAGACGTCCGCTTTGTCGAGAAGGCCAACCCGATCGAGGTTGCTGCGAGCGCGTTCTTTCGCAGCTGGCGCGGCCATGTGGCGCACCCGGCGAAGCGGCATCGAAAGGTTCTCCAACGCGGTCATGTGTGGCCACACATTGAAGCCTTGAAATACCATTCCGACTTCAGTGCGGTATCGGTTCAGTGAAACGTCCGCATCCCAGACCTTTCTGCCCAGCAAATTGCGGCGATAGCCGACCCGTTTGCCGTCAAACGCGATGGAGCCCGCAGATGGAATCTCAAGAAAGTTAAGGCAGCGGAGCATTGATGATTTACCGCACCCGCTCGCGCCCATGATGCACTGGACCTCCCCGCGATGAAGGTCGAGTGAGACGCCCCGCAGAATATCTTTGCCGCCAAGTTGAAGATGCAGATTGTTGGCCCGTAGAAGCGACGGCGCCTTCGACGCTGGTTCGCTCATCGTACGATCCTCGTCCCCAGCAACAATGAGCCGATAGTCGACGCAATATTTGCGATCGCAAACGACACAAGCCAATAGAGCACCGCCACCATCAGAAAGACCTCGAACGGGCTGAAGGTGATTCCAGTGACACGCTGCGCAGCCGCGGTTAACTCCGGTACCGTGATGGTTGACAGGATTGCCGACTCCTTCACCAGCGAGATGGTATTGTTGGTCATCGTTGGAACCAGAAACGGAATGCTTTGCGGCAGCACGATCCGCCACATCGTTTCGAGATGCCCTAAGCCTGCGGCGAGCCCCGACTCATACTGGCTCCGCGCGACCGCATTGATACCTGCGCGCATGACTTCGCCGTAATAGGCGGTGCCGAATATCATCAAAGACACGATGCCAATGGTCATCGCCGACAGCCGCACGCCGAAAAAAGGTGCGATGTAGAAGAACATGAAGACTTGGACCATGAATGGTATGTTGCGGATTATATCAACGTAGACGGTTGCGATTGCACGAAGGACCACGCTCGAGCTCGTGCGCATCAACGCCACCGCAAGCCCGAGCACGAAAGCTCCGCAAAGCGCCACAACACAGATTTCAAGGGTGACCAGCAGGCCCCACAGTAGCTGCGGCAGATATTGAAAGACGATTGTGAAATCGAACTTCATCTGCTTAGGCGTTTCTGTACCGCGCCTTCAACCAACAGCGCGAGTTTGGAAAAGGTAAAGTTGATGACGAAGAAAATGAGCGCCACACCAAGTAGCACCTCGAGTGGCCGGAAGTTGGTGCTGAAAATCTGCTGCCCCGTACGCATCAGCTCGACGACGGTGATGAGAGAGAGCAGAGGCGTACTTTTGACGACGAAGGTAAACTCATTCATCAGCGGCGGGATAGAACGGATGACGGCCTGCGGCAGCACGATCAGACCGAAGGACGGAATGGTCGCGAGCCCAAGCGATCGCGCGGCCTCGATCTGGCCTTTTGGAATTGCCGCAATTGCGCCGCGAAGGATTTCAGCGGCAAAGGCCGAGAGGTTTATGGCAAGAGCGATGGTGCCGGCGACGGCCGGAGACAGATCGATGCGAAGCACAGGAAGTACGTAGTAGCAGAGGAATATAAGAATGACGGTCGGCGTACCGCGGATGAAGCTTACATACGCCGCATAGAAGCCACGCAGCGCCGCGTTCCTCGACAAGAGCAGCAGGTTGAGCAGTACGGCTAGAACAATGCCGAGGCACGCGGACGCGAGCGAGAAATATAGGGTCAGGCGTGCGCCATAAAGCAGAGCCGGCATCACCTCCAGTGTCACCGAGAACTGGAAGTCCATTCGCGAACCAATGCGGTTGAGGTGCCGCGATACTTAGGTAAATCTCAGACGGCTCCGGTCGGAAGATAGCCCGAGGTCGGGATTTCCATCCGGAACCCGAACCACTTGTCCTGCAACTCGTAGATCTTGCCGGAATTGCGCAGGTCGAGAATCACGTCGCTGACGAAATCGCGTAGCGCTTTTTCCTCAGGCCGCGTACACCAGGCGATATAGCGCAGATCACCGATATTGCCGACGATGTCGAATAAGCCAGGCCGTTCCTTGATCAATGCGCCGAAGCTCGCCTTATTCTGTATGACGGCATCGACCGTGTTGTTCATGAGCGCGATGTAGCATTCGGTGTAGCTGACGAACGTTTTGAGCTCCTTGTAGCCTGGCTTCCCCGCGGCCTTGAGCTTCTCGTCAAAGGCCCTCGAACTCTGTTCGCCGGCGGAGGACAGTTGCGTGCCGACCACCTTGCCGGACAAGTCCTCGACTGTCTTGATGGATCCATCGCTCTTGCGCTTGAGTGCCGCGGGCGCCGCTTCGGAGATCGGCAGCGTGAAGGCGAATCGCGCCGCTCGTTCCGCCGTGATATTGACGCCAGCCGCAACCATGTCGAATTTTCCCGCCAGTAACCCCGGCAGCACGCCCGCCCACGGAAGATCGACATATTCAAGCTCGACATTGAGCTTGCGCGTGACGTTTTCAAGGATGTCGCGGCCGTAACCGACCACTTTACCATCCTTGATGAAGTCGAAGGGCGGATATGTCGCTTCGGTGCCGGCAATCAGCTTTCCGCGGGCCTTGATCTTGGCAAGGATGTCCTCTTCGCCGTACGCGCGATTGAACGAGGCAGCAACCAATGGCATGGCTGCGAGGGCTTTCAGGACGCGCCGACGATCGAGCGATTGCATATTTCGTCTCCTGACGTTTCGCGAGAAACCCGGATCCGTGTTGTGGAATTAGAACAGTCCACTCTCTCGGAGATTTGTTTTCGTCCCGGCCGACATCTACTATCGCATCACACTTGGCGCACGGGCAAGGCAAACGATCGAACCGTCGGCAGGCGCGCGTCGAAGTTGCAAATCGTTCTAACGGCCGCCGCTTGGTGGCCTTCTCTGCGAGGGCGTGGTGCAGGACTATAGCGGTTGGCGCGCGAGGATCGGCCTGATCTACATGGCGTCGAGCACCGTCATGGAGCCGGAATTCTACGCAATGTCGCCTGACGGAGTCGCGACCTGCACCATCCGCACGCGTCTCCCGAAGATGAATATCGCGGGGCTTGAGCAGATGACAGGCTCCGAGGAACTCGAGCGTTGCACCGCTTATCTTGCGCGCGCAGACCTCGGTGTGATCGCCTATGGCGGCACCAGTGCGACGTTTCTTCACGGACTTGCCTGGGATCAGACAATGCAGGCACGCATGAGAGCTCACAGCAACGGAATTCCCGTGACCACGACATCAAGCGCGTCGATCGCGGCCCTGCGGGCGGTCGGCGCGAGCCGAATCTCGTTTGTGAGTCCCTACGTCTCCGACATCGTGGAACGCGGTCGCCGGTTCTTTTCCAGCAGCGGTTTCGATGTGCTTTCGGCGGACGGCATGGGCATCGACGACGATCACTCCATCGGCCGCATCCCGGTCGAACAGGTGTACGAATATGCGAAATCGTGCCGTCACGCGGATGCCGACACAATATTCATCAGCTGCACAAATCTGGCCTCTGTCGCGGTGCTTGGTGACCTCGAGCGCGATCTTGGAATTCCTGTCGTTAGCGCGGTGCAGTCCACCTTTTGGGACTGCCTGCGCATAACAGGCCTCAAGGATCGTCCTGTCGGCTTCGGCCGACTTTTCGCGTGTTGAGGAAAGCTCGGCGACTCATGAGCTCATACGGCTGGCGCGCGCGGATCGGAATTGTCTACCCCGACACCGGAACAGTAATGGAGCCGGAATGCTACGCTATGGCGCCGGAAGGCGTGAGCATTCATACCGATCGCCTGTCGCTGCCGATCATGACGATCGAAGGCCTCGGACAGATGATGAATTCCGACGAGACCGAGCGGTGCACCACGGTGCTCGCGCAAGCTCCGCTGCATTCCATCGTCTTCGGTGGTACCAGCGCCACGTTTCTCAACGGCATGGGTTACGACGAGGAGATTCGCGCACGGATGGCGCGCGTCAGCAACGGCATTCCGGTCACGACGACATCCAGCGCCGCGCTGAAGGGCCTACGATTGCTCGGCGTCAGCCGCCTCACCTTCGTCGGCCCGTATGACAACGAGGTCATGGACCGCGGCCGCATCTTTTTTGAACAGAATGGCTTCGAGGTAACGAGCTGGCGCGGAATGGGCTTGCAAAAGGACTATGACGTCGGCCGCGTAACGCTCGAAGAGGTCTACCACCTAGTTCGTGAGACCAAGCTGCCCGAATCCGACGGCATCTTCATAAGCTGCACCAATCTGCGTTCGGTCGGCGCCATCACGACGCTCGAAGCGGACCTTGGTGTCCCGGTTGTTAGCGCCATCCAGGCTTCGTTCTGGGACGCGCTTCGACTTGCAGGTGTTCGTGTGAGCAAGCCGGGATTTGGCCGTCTGTTCGAATTCTGAGCGAAATCGCGTCACATCGAACGCAATGGATCTGGATTTTATGACATCGCAGCATGGCTACGAGCAGGGCCGACTCGATCTTCCTTTCGTCGGCCATTGCAGCTTCGGCAAGCGGCCGATCTGCACCGATTGGGAGCACATTGACGCGGACGTCGCCGTGATAGGCATACCGTACGATATGGGTACGCAATACCGCGCCGGCGCGCGCTTCGGCCCGCGAGCAATCCGCGAGGCTTCGACGCTATACTCCTTCGGACATGCAGGCGCATACGATCACGAAGACGATACGACATACCTTCCGATCGATCGCGTTCGGATCATCGATATCGGCGATGTCGATATCATTCATACTGACACCGAGCGCAGTCATGCGAATTCCGAATTGGCGATCCGCAAGATCCTGGAGAGAGGTGCTCTACCCATCGTGCTCGGGGGCGATCACGCCGTCAACATCCCGTGCATTCGCGCTTTCCGGGATTTCGGACCGATCCACATTGTCCAAATCGACGCGCATCTCGATTTCGTCGACGTCCGACATGGCGTGCGGGAGGGCCATGGAAATCCAATGCGGCGCGCCGTTGAGCAGGCGCACGTCTCGGGCTTAACGCAGATCGGCATTCGCAACGTCTCCTCGACTGCTCGGGAGGGCTACGCAGACGCGCGCGCGCGCGGCTCAACCATCCTGTCCGTGCGCCAAGTGAGGAAACTAGGTGCCCAAGGTGTGCTCGACGTCATCCCGGCTGGCGCTCGGTATTACGTCACGATCGACATTGATGGGTTCGATCCTTCGATCGCGCCCGGCACCGGAACGCCAAGTCACGGAGGATTTCTCTATTATGAGGTGATGGAGATCCTGCAGGGATTGGCCCGTCGCGGGAAAGTGGTCGGAGTTGACCTTGTGGAGGTGGCGCCAGCCTATGACCCCTCTGGGATCACAAGCTTTCTTGCCGCCCAAGTGTTGCTGAATTTTCTCGGGTACATTTTTGCAGGACGATGACATGCGCACGGGGTCTGAATTCCATAACGCGGCATT
>PLJS01000269.1 GCA_003140315.1 Hyphomicrobiales bacterium | reverse complement strand
GGTCGCGATACGTCAATGCTTCTCTAGCGGGTTTTACACGACCAAGACCCGAAAGAGACATTCGGTGATGCCTGTTGTATGATTGCCGCGTGCAGGTATTTTGGAGTTCTGTCAATGGCGATCCGATTTAACCCGCCTTCGGGCTGGCCACAGAAGGGGCGCGCATTCAACCACGGCGTCGTCGCCGGAGAAGGACGGACAATTCACATTACTGGGCAAGTCGCGTGGGACGGGCAAGGCACACTCATCGGTGCGGAAGATTGCGAGAAGCAGATCCGACAATGCTTCGCTAACGTGGAGAATATCCTAGCTGCGGTCGGTGGGACTCTTTCTGATATTGTGTCCCTGACCATCTTTTTCCTTAACGCAAACGATCTCCCCACCATTCAGAAAGTGCGCGCTGAGAAGTTCACGCCAGAAAATGCTCCTGCAAGCATATTGATTCAAACGCCTGGACTCGTAATCTCGGAATTGCTCGTCGAGTTGGTCCCGATCGCCGTGATACCGCACGCGCGGTATCACGATCCGAAGTGGTGACTTGGGTCCGGGTTTGGCACCAACCGGACATGGCGGGCCGATCTGACGATGTCCGTTCATAGGGGTAGACCGGAAGTGGCCGGACCACGGTCGAAATGACGCGATTGACCCGCAGCGACATTTGCACCGTAGTGATCGCGCGTCAGCGTGTTCAACTTGAACATTATTTTTCCGGCACCCCCGCTTTGCGAAGCCCGGAAAGCAACCGTTCGAGACACCGCGCGTCAAAGACGAAATAGTCCCGGCGCACCTGCATGATTGAAAATCGAGGCCGGTGCTTTTCCACCTCGATGCGTTCTTGTCCAGCGCCTGCACGATCGCCGAGATGGCCGAGCGCGGACGTGATAATCATCCGCGGCACCCAGGTGTCGAACGCCTGGACCGCCTGACGCGCGAGCTCGACCGCCTTCGCGTCATCGCCGAGGTAAAGATGGCCGACCGACAGAACGTTGAGGTATTGGCGCGCGCTCGGCGCGAATGGGCTCAGGTGGATCGCCCCACCACGCCGAAGAACGTCGTCAACCTGATGGACGCGCTGCGCCGATCTGTGGCGAACGACACCGGCAAGCGCGCCGCCAAGCCGAAAGGCAAGAAGCGCGTGCAGGGTCAGGGTGAGATGCTTCTACCAATCGCAGGCAGCAAAGCCGCTGCGAGAAAGTCTGCGGCGCAGCCGGCGACGCGCCAGAAGAAAGCAGGATGAGCTACGTCAAAAGACACATGACGGAAACGTAATGGCAAGACGTGAAACGTTTCGTGCTCGATGCGCATTTAATAGACACACGCAGGAAGGAGCTTTTGCATGAACCGTCTTTTCGTTGCTGCAACCGTCGCGGCCAGCCTCGTCGCGACGATGGCGACCGCCGATGCTAGCTGGCACCGGCACAAGCATCATCACGCGCGTGCCATGTGGAGCGCCCCCGTCTCGATGCCGCAGGTCGGCCCGGCGTGGTCCGGTCCGAACCAGTGCTGGACGGACGAAGGCTACGGCCGCTATGCGCCCTGCGACGGCCGCCAGTAATTATCTTCAACAACTAAACAGGCGCGCTGGCAGAAATGCCGGCGCGCTTCTATGTTGGCGACCGAGGATGACCATGTCTGAATGCCTGCACTGCGACATCAATGCGTTGGTTCGTAAGCGCGTCGAGGCGAGCGATACCGTCGACGTTGCCATGCTCGCCGCCAACCTCATCGAGAGCTTGGTCGATCTCATCATCGAAGCATCCCCTGCGGCGGAGCACGCCAAGATCCTCGCGGATACGATCGCGACCTTGGGTTCGGCCTATTTGGAAAAGACGGGTGCCGTAGAAGGCGGCGAAGTCGGATTGCACTAGACGAGCGTGAGCTACTGCGGACAACAAAAAGCCCCGGCAATTTCCGGGGCTCTTCATTGTTCGAATCCGAATTAGCGGTTCGCGGTACGATTCTCGCGGCCGCAATTGACCTTGTACCACGACACCAACTGGCCCTTGATCACCTTTTGATCGTTCGTCAGAGCGACGCCAGCGTATTGCTTGTTGAGCGCGACCAACTGGCTGCACCGCTCATCCGCAAATCCGGCAGTTGATCCAACCGATAAGAGAATCCCTGCGCACAAGACCGGAGCAGAGCTACGAGCGAAAGCAGCAAAAGACATGTCTAGGTTCCATCTTTCCAGGTTGGTGAGCTTCTTATATGGCGATCGATCGCGGGAAAAAAAGCCCGAGCGCTGTGCTAGACGAGTGTGAGTTGCTTCGCTGCTGCTGTTTCATCACCCGGTAGACCGTATTTTTATGACTCCCTGCTGCCTGAGATTCCAGATGCGTGCCCCAAGCCGCAAGCGAACTGCTCGCCCCCCGTGTGCTTTTTGCCTTAGCTCCGATTCAGGCAACGATTTTGAGAGGTGGTCCCGATTTTCGGGACCACCTCTGAGCATTTAGCGTCGACACCCTGGAGCGATGCTGGCGCGGAAGCACCTCATGAGCGGAGTTCTGGTAACCGCAGCATGCTGCCGTCAGTGACGGGGACTCCCGGCAAATTCCATTTTGACATCGAACGTGAGCAGACGATCGAACAGGGCAGTTTTGCGATAATGGTGCCGCTTGGCGAACCTGCTTTCGGGGATCTTTTCGCTCCGGTGCTCTAGCAGTCCGAACCACAACAGTGGTCGCAGGATTTTCGCCTCCATGGCAAATGTCGACCTGTCCCAAGTCCCCGTCAGTGTGGCCGTTTCGGGGATCGTGCAAAGCCGCGTCAGCTTTTCGCTGGTTTGCCAGTCGCCTGAGGAAACAGATAGCGACCACAGCACGATGCCGATGTCCGCCTGCGGCCATGATGAGCCGAGCGGGCCACGGCCGAAATACCCGAGATCCACGTGCCAGAATGCAAGATGAAACAGGATCGCCTGTAAGCTGCCCTGCCGCGTATCGCTGAGCATCGATCTTCCCAGCGGCGTTGCCACCAACTTCCCGCGCTGTGTGCGCACGAGCTTAACCGCTTCCGCGAGCAATCGAACAATATGCAGCGGCAGGAAGTCGGGCTCGTTGATCACCTTGTGGAGCCGAAACGCGTGAGTTTGGTCGAAGTCCGGCCAGTCGATGAGCTTGCACATCTCGGCCACCACGGCCCTCGTTAGATTGCCGGTTGCGGTCAACGGAAGGCCGCCGCGTTCAATCGCCTGCCGCAGGAGGATCAGGGTATTGCGTGCTATCGGTGAACCGGCAATCTCGTCGGCACTGAGATCATTGGCGATCCGGATCGCGGTCTGAAGGGCCGACGGCTCCTGCCGCAGTGCCCGCAAACTTTCGAATGTCAGTAGCGTCCAAGCCGGCTCGATCCCATTGAGCCACTGCCGCACCTGTGGGTCCTGCAGAAAATCCTCTGCCACCATGGCTCAACTCGCCATGCCGATCTGCCGTGCGACGGCTGGAGCGGGACGTAGCCACTCTGCCAGTTTCGACCAGCGTCGCCGGCCCGAGGTGTTGCGCACTGCGATGGCGACCGCCTTCTTCTGTCCGACCAGAACGATCAGTCGCTTGCCCCGGGTGACACCCGTGTAGAGCAGGTTCCGCTGCAGCATCGCGTAATGCTGGGTGAGCACCGGGATGATCACGGCTGGATATTCCGACCCCTGGCTTTTGTGAATGGTCGCCGCGTAAGCGGGCACCAGCATGTCGAGCTCGCCAAATCCGTACGTGACGGTCCGGCCGTCAAAGCTCGCGACGACCTCACCGGCATTGGGGTCGACGTCATCGATATAGCCGATATCGCCGTTATAGACCTCCTTGTCATAGTCGTTCTCGATCTGCATGACCTTGTCGCCGGGGGCGAAGGTCCACCCGAACCGCTCGACTTTGCGCTCGCCGGCGGGATTGAGCGCGGCCTGCAACTCGATGTTCAGCGAACGTGCGCCCACGCCGCCACGGTTCATCGGACACAGCACCTGGACGTCGCGGATGGGATCGAGCCCGAACCGTTTGGGGATGCGCGTCTTCACCAGTTCGATGATACGGGCGACGGCGGTCTCCGGATCGTCTGC
>PLJS01000313.1 GCA_003140315.1 Hyphomicrobiales bacterium | reverse complement strand
CGGCCGCCGCCGGCGGGATACGCCGAACGGAACCGATAGCCGCAGCTCGCCCCGGCTGGCCTTGGACCGGGCGGCGTCCAGCATTCTCGCGCGCAGCACGCCGAGCTCGAACTCGCTGATACTGCCTTTCATGCCAGGGAGCAGGCGATCATTTGGCCGACACGGATTATAGACGCCGTCGAGATCGATGACGCGGGCTTCGACAAGCCCACATAATTAGAGCAGGTGATGCCAATCGCGACCGTTTCGCGCGAGCCTGGACGCATCGAAGCATAGAACGGCGCCGACCTTGCCGGCGCACAGCCATGCGACCAAGCGGTCGAAGCCGGGGCGTGCCACCGTTCCGCTTGCCGAGCGGCCGAGATCATCATCGATGATTTCAACATCGACAAAACCGCGTTGGCGGGCGACATCGACCAGGTCATATTGGCGCCGCTTACTCTCCAGGTTGGTCATAACCTGCGATTGCGTCGACTGGCGCACATACACGACAGCCTTCCTCTTGAGGACGACCGCCGGAATCAGCTCAGCGCTCGTCATCTTCAAGCTCCTCGACGCTGAGGCCGGCCGCCTGCATGAGGATTTGAGCCAGCGCCGAGATGCCGAGAAACTCAGATGGGCGCCCGGCTCGCGCGGCTGTTTCGTCTCGTCGGCCCAATCACCGAAGAGCTGGTGCAGCGCTTGCTTCGCCTCGTCCTTTTTCATGTCAACTTCGGCTAGGCAGCGGCCGGCTCGCCGCTGAAATCGTTGCTCGGGGTCGTGGGAGCCATTCGTTCCGGTCGCTTAGCCGTCTGCCATGCTGCCGCGAACGTAAAGATGATCCGCATCGTGTCGTGGAATGCGTCGACAACCTCGAAGTAGTCGGAGTCCGGACGCGGGGGGTCTTTCGCGCTGACTTGAAAATGGACGGTCCGGTTCTCGTCATTGAGCTTGGCCGTCGACGCGAAGATGTGGCGGCTCGTGAAGTGTCCGAACTTGCACAGCTCCTTGTACACGTTCTGCACCCACGGCTGGTTTTCAGATAGCTTCTTGGCGAGATAGCTATCGGTCAGGCGGTTGCCGTCGCGATCCTTGCGTCGATCAACCTGTTCACCGCTGAATACGGCATCAGCGTATGCTTCCGGATCGGCAACCAGAGTAGCTCCGGAGAGTCGGAGCGCGGTGTCGAGATGCGCTCGGAGGAGTGTCGCGGCGCAGATAAAATTTCTCGCTGCGATTTGCGCGCGGAAGCCGTCGGCAAGTGCGACGGTCCGCTTGGCAACGCCGAGCAAAAAGAGATCGCTGTGGTACATGTTGCCGCCGGCAGGCATCGAATGGGCGCACATCTGCAACAGCGTTCGTTCGCCGCCCTCAATCTTCGCTAGCTTGTCGTCGAGGCTTTCGGCCATTGCCGCCTCCTCTGATTCTAGAGCGCGACTCTACGCCTCCGAATATGGTGCTGCCATGACGCGAGGCGGATATCGGACGCGCGCTCCTGCGCGTGTTCGATGTATCGCGAGCGTCAGCGGTAGCGCCTATCGGACGGCCCGCAGGGCTGTTCGACTAGGCCCATCGCGCGATGTCCGTTACACGACGGTTAGCGTCGGCCGTTGCCGCACGGGGTAATTGCCAATCGGCTCGCCGTCTCCCTTCTTCCGGGAAAGCAGCCCCAGGTTCTCAAGGTGGCGGCACTCGCCGTTCACCTGCTGCACGCTGCACGCCAGCGCCTCGGCCAGTGGTCTGTCCGCGATGCCGGGCCGATGCTCAACGACTTCCATCACTCTCGCTGCAAAGCTCATGTGCTGCTCCTCTCAATGGATACTCCGCATCGCCGCATCGCCACCGAAAGTCCTTTATCCCACGATGCATCGATCGCCTTTCCCGTGAGACTGTGGCCCAGACCTGAGATGGTCTAGATGGCGGCCTCGTAGTCCTCCTCGCTAAACCGCCAAGGCCGCGCACCATGTTCGCCGATAACGTGGTTGCCGATGCGTATTCTCGATGCGCTTCTGCGGACGGACCTTCGCCCGTTCGCGCGCAAGAGCTTTGCGACGCTTGCCCCCGCCCAGACCTTCATCGATGCCTGGCACATCGAGGCGATCGCCTGGAAGCTCGAGCAGGTGCGACGTGGCACGATCCGCCGACTGATCATCAACCTGCCGCCGCGTTCGCTCAAGTCGATCATGGCCTCGGTCGCGTTCCAGGCATATGTCCTCGGCCTTGATCCCACGCACCGCATCATCTGCGTCAGCTACTCGGGGGACCTTGCCAAGAAGCACGCGAATGACTTCCGGGCGGTGATCGAGTCGCCGTGGTTCCGACGCATATTCCCGAAGGCGCGGATCGGCCAGAAGAACACCGAGACCGAGATCGAGCTGACGGCGCGCGGCTTTCGCATGGCGACCTCCGTGGGGGCGACTTTGACCGGTCGCGGCGGCGACATCATCATCATCGACGATCCACTCAAGCCGGACGACCGCTCTCGGAGAGCAGGCGCGGCGCTGTGAACAACTGGTACACCAACACGCTGCTGTCGCGTCTGGACGACAAGCGGACCGGTGCCTCCAGGCCCGGTGCCCGAGCGTCTGGCTGACCGCCTTCAGCTGTGGCTGAGTTGTCCAGACTCAGAGGTCCTTCTTGCCTCGCAATTGCGCGACCTCGGTCTCTCCAGGTGCGGCCAGGCATTCTTCAATTTGATCGTGAAGCGTTCGCCGATCCAGCGCTTGGCCAATCAACACCAATTGGGTCTGTTTTTCTCCCCGCCATTCGCTGGTCTCGAAGGTAAAGCGCTTGCCGCTCAGGTGAAAAATATGGCGCCGAGGGCTTTCTTTAAACCAAATGATTCCCTTGGCCCTGAACACTTCATGGGGCGCCAGTGTTTCCAGGAAGTGCTGAAACTTACCAATATGAAACGGCTTGTCGCTTTTAAAAGAAACAGAGCTAAATCCATCGTTTTCGAGGTGGCTAGGCCGATGACCAATATGATCGGCGTCGTGGCCATGGCCGTGCTCGTGATGATGCTCAGCTTTCCCATGAACATGGTTCCCGTGGTCGCCGGCCGCCTCAAAATAGCGTTCCGATTCAAATAGGCCGACGCTCAAAATCAAAGGCAACGGTACTTTTGAGTTCTTGGTGCGCAGGATTCGAGCACTTTTCGTGATATCTCGAACTTTAGTCTCGATCGAATTTACAACAGCTTCGTCGACCAGATCAATCTTATTCAGAACGATCACGTCGCCGTTGACGATCTGGCTATAGGCCGCGTCGGAGTTGAACAAATCCAAGCTGTAGTTCGCGCAGTCGACCAGAGTTACAATAGAGTCGAGGCGGGTCATCCCGCGCAACTCGGTTCCCAAAAAGGTCATGGCCACCGGCAGCGGATCGGCTAAGCCCGTGGTTTCAACGACGAGATAATCAATTGCTTCCCGGCGTTCCAGGATCTTATAAACCGCCTGTACCAAGTCCTCGTTGATCGTGCAGCAGACGCAGCCGTTGCTGAGTTCGACGACATTGTCGTCGGTGGCGACAATCAGCTCGCCATCGATGCCGATCTCTCCGAATTCATTGACGAGGACGGCTGTTTTCAATCCCTCTTGATTGGAAAGAATGTGATTGAGAAGGGTGGTTTTACCGCTACCCAAGAATCCGGTTATGATGGTTACCGGTAAGCCCAGGTTGAGGGCATCCATTCCTTCAGAAGCGATCGTCTTGTCACCGACAGAAGGCATGGCTCTCTCGTAAAGGAAATGTCAGTAGGGCGCTATCTTTTGCGAGGGTTGGGCATGCGGTGACACATGGCGCGGATCGGCCAAGCTCCCCGCGACGCGACACGCCACGCCTCCGTCAAAGGCGATCGATTCAATATCCGCTACCGCATCGGTGTAAGCCAGCTATTCGATCTGCTTCATACCGGTCACCTTGATCACCGTCTCCCATTTATCCAGTTGGCCGCGGAAGAATTGACTGAATTCCATAGGCGACATCGCCGGGCTTTCGGCGCCAATTGCGTCCAGTCGGCTGCGTACATCGCTCGCCGCAAGTGCCTGCACGACATCGGAATTGAGCTTGTTGACGATCTCTGGCGGCGTCTCGGCGGGAGCGAATAGCCCGTTCCACTGAGTGTGCTCGTAGCCGGCCACACCAGCCTCTTCCATTGTTGGAACATCCGGCAGGTCCGGACTGCGCTTGGTCGACGTTACCGCTATCGCACGGACAGTGCCGACTTTAATCGCCGGCAGGCCGATCGGCGGACCGGTAAAAGTCACGGCCGCGCGATGCTGGATGACGTCGTACAGCGCCTCGGGTCCTCCCTTGCTGGGCAGATGAACCATCTTGGTGTTGGTCATATGAAGGAAGAGCTCGGCGGCCATGTGATCCGAGTTGCCGAATCCGGCGGAGGAGAACAGCAGGCTCCCCTGTTTGGACCGTGCGAGGGCAATGAGGTCGCTGATCGACTTCACGGGCAAGGCAGGATCCACGCACGCGAGGTGCGGCATGCGCGCGACCAACGCGACAGGCGCAAAGTCGGTACGAGAATTGTATGACAAGTTCTTATAGAGCGAAGCGCCCGTCGCGAGACCGCCATTCGAAAAATACAGCGTGTAACCATCGGGATTAGCCCTGGCAACGGCCGCCGCCGCGGTCGTGCCGCCCGCGCCGGTTCGGTTGACGATGACCGGATGGTGTCCCCACATCTCGCCCAGTTTCTGAGCGACAATGCGCATCAACACGTCGGTGGACGACCCTGCGGAAAAGCCGATGAGTATCTGGATCGGCCTATTGGGATACGTATCGGAAAATGCCGACAAAGGTAAGCAAGACGACAGTATTGCGCTCGCGCCGCCGCCCAATAGATGCCTTCTGCGTATCATCATGGCATTGTCCTTTTCCTCCCGGGGATGCGGCGCTTATCCCAACCAGACTCCTTGATGCCGGATCGCTCAGAGAACGCCAGTGCTCTTGAGCTTGGTTATCTGATCATTCGAAAGGCCGAGAAGCTCCCCGTAGACCTCGCGGTTATGTTCGCCGAGCTCTTGCGGGCCCGTCCAACGAAGTGTCCCGGGGCTCTCTGTAAGCTTTGGAACCACGCCAGGCATCGCGAGATCGCCAAAATAGGAATCCTTGAGGCGCACGATCATCTCGCGGGCCGCGTAATGCGGGTCGTCGTAGATGTCGGCGATCGTGTAGATGGGTCCGCACACCACGCCAGCATCGTTCAGCACCCGATCCAGCTCTTGAGCATCGTGCTGGACGACCCAGTCAGCGATGATCTTGTCGAGCGCGTCGGCATTGGCGCCGCGCGTCGCATGCGAGTCGAAGCGGGGATCGTCGGCCAGTTCCGGCTGCTGCATCACCTTGCAGAGGCGGCGAAAGAGATTGTCCGCGTTGGCCGCGATCACCATCCACTTGCCGTCTTTCGAGCGATAGATGTTGGAGGGAACGACGTTCTTGAGGCCCGTACCGGTCGGCTGGCGCACGACACGGAGCTTGTCGTACTCCGTTATCGTGCTTTCCAGCATCGCGTAGCAAGATTCCATGATGGAAGCATCGACGACCTGGCCGCGCCGCGCGCCGGAGTGGTCTCGCCAGCGCAGCGCCATTAGCAGACCCAGCGTCGCGAACATGCCCGCCAGCGGGTCGCCCAACGAGACGCCGGTTCGCGGCGGAGGCTGATTGGGATAGCCATTGAGATAGCGCAGCCCTCCCATTGCCTCGCCGACGCTTGCGTAGCCGACCCGGCTTGCGTACGGGCCGGTCTGCCCGAAGCCCGAGACGCGAACGATGACGAGGCTGGGGTTCACTTCGAACAGCTCGGCGGGAGATAGTCCCCAGCGTTCGAGCGTTCCCGGGCGGAAGTTCTCGATCAGTGCATCCGACTTTTTGACGAGCTCCAGCAACAGCCGCCGTCCCTCCGGCACGCTGACATTGAGCGTGACGCAGCGCTTGTTGCGGGACATCACCGACCACCACAGCGTTCGGCCTTGTACGCGATTTTGCCCCCACTGACGGAGCGAGTCGCCCTCGCCGGGCATTTCGACCTTGATGACATCGGCGCCGAAGTCCGCAAGGAGATGGCCGGCGAATGGGCCGGCGATGAGCTGGCCCATCTCGATGACTCTCAAGCCCTCGAGGGCAGCCGGCGGGCGGGCGGGAGCGTTTGCGTCGCGCGGTTCGGGGGAGTCCATGCGAGACCTATTGCCGCGGTGCCGGATGTCTGGCTTTGAAGCGATTCACGGGTTCGCCACCTGGTGGGCTGGTCGTCGGCCCGCGGCCAACGTCGATGTTGTCCGACGCGCGCTCGATGACGCCAGCCGACTGCTCCGCGATCGTGTGGGTCACCACCTTCCCGTCCACAGACGTCGAGGCCCTCCCTTCCGCGAGCGCCGCCTCGAAGGCCGCGACGACCCGCTGCGCGTATTTCAACGCCGCCGCGTCGGGCCTGAAAATGCTGTTGATCGTTTCAACCTGGTTCGGATGAATGGCGAGCTTTCCCTGGAACCCCAGCGAAGCAGCGAGCAGCGATTGATCCCGTACCGAATCGGGGTCGCGAAAGGTCGGGGTCGGCGTATCCAGCGCACCGGCCAGATTTGCAACGCGAGACGCAATGATCACCGTCACCCGTGGCACGAGGAACGCCAACTGTTCTCCGACCGGCCACTTGGGAATGCCGACTTCCAGCGAATAGTCGCCGGCGCCAAACGCCAGCGCGAGCACCTGAGGGCTGCACTGTGCAATCTCGCGCGCAAAGTAGATGCCGGACGCGGACTCCAAAAGCGGCACGATCCATTGCCCGGTGTCGACCCGCTGCAGAAGCTCGGCCAAGGTGCGTACTTCATCGGCCGAATTCGTCATCGGAAGCAGTACGCCCGCGAGGTTGACCCCATCCAGCGCCTGAACGTCGTCTTTGAACCACTCCGACGTGGCCTCATTGAGCCGGACAAAGACGTTCTGCCGGGTTGACCCTTTCATTATTCCGCGAAGACCGGCGCGGGTGGCGAGCTTGGCGTCACGCGGGATCGAATCCTCAAAGTCGATGATCACCGCCTCGGCGGAGGACGCCAGCGCCTTTTCGACTCGATCGGCGCGATCGCCGGGGACGAACAACCAGCTGCGCGGAAGCAACCGTGCCATTGCAGCACCACCTCTTTGAGAATTTCAATGCAGGAAGCTGATGCCAAATTTTGACAAGCGGCCACAGCGATGTCAATCTTATACGGATTACGGCTTTTCATGCGGGTTTCGCATGAATACGAAGTGACTCCGTCATGCTTGACCTGAAGGACGCGCCGAACCTGTCGATGAAACATCTGCGCGCCGTGGTCGCGCTCGCGCGTTACGGGAGTTTCATCGCCGCTGCGTCGTACCTGCGCATGTCGCAGCCCGGCTTGAGCCGCATCATTCAGCAGGCCGAGTTGATGCTAGGCGTAAAGCTTTTCACGCGCGGAACGCGAAGCGTATCGCAGACAGAAGCCGGCCGTGAGTTCATTCCGTCAGCGGAACGGCTCCTCGGCGAAATGATACAGCAGGTGCAAAAGGTTCGGACGCTCGACGGCGAGATGCGTGGCCAGCTCATCATCTCCTGTCTGATCTCCATATCGCATCACGTTCTTCCGGCCGCCCTGGTTGCATTCCGCAGGAAGCATCCGAAGATGCATGTGCAAATCAGGGAAGGCATGGGGAGCTCGGTCCACGAGGACGTACGCGGCGGTGTCGCGGATTTTGGCATCGGCAACGCGGCCGGCCTGACGGAAGGCGTCGTCGCCGAGCCGGTCGTTAACGAGGCGTGCTTTGCGGTGATGCCGAAGCGGCATCGGCTCAGCAGCCGCGAGGCCGTATCTCTCAAGGACATCGGCGACGAGCCCATGATCTCGTGGCCTACCGAATCCGGCCTTCGTCGCACCATCGACATCGTCGCAAGCGAGTGCGGTGTGGTGTTCAACCACAGCATCATCATCAATCAATTCGGGTCGGTGTTCGATTTCGTAGCGCACGGATTGGGAATTTCCATCGTCCCTGTTTCGGCGTTGCCGCCGATAGCCGATCCGTTGATCACCGTGAGGCCGCTGCGTCCCGCGATCGTGCGCCGCATCGGAGTTCTGCGACTTGCCGAACGATCGCTCCAGCCCGCTTCGCGGGCTTTTCTGGAGATTTTTCAGCCGAGATTCTTCGCGGCGACCCGCAGTCAGCAACAAAGAGCGCGCGCGGTGTCCAAATAGCGCGAATGCGGCCCGGGAGTCGCACAGCTAAGAAGCTGGTTCAGTCTGGCCAGAGCCGAAATGTGTCGATGAGCCGAAGTCGCGGCGACGTCGACAATCATGCGAGGCGGTAAACCCGCCTGGCTGTTCCGGCCAACACCAGCTCCAATTCCGCCCGCTCCATCGGCAGCCGCGCAAGCTGATGTGCCTGCCAGAATGGATCGGCAGCGGGCCCGTCTGACCCGAACATGACCCTGTGTGGTCCGATCTTCCGGATCAAGCGGACAGCATCCGTTTCCGGAAGCGCCCTCGGTCCTCCACGCGCCATGTACATCGGGTTATTGAAACCGCCAGCCGTGTCGAACACCACGTTGGGAAAGCGTTCCGCGAGATCGATCCGTTCGTCCCAATAGGCGCTCGCCAGATGGGCCAAGACGACAGTGAGCCGAGGAAATGCCTCGAGGAGATCGGCGAAGAGCGCAGGGCGACCGAGATCTTCCGGAGAATGGCGGCTTGCGCCAGTATCGAATACCACCGGAATGTCCAATTCCTGCATCCGCTCAAACAGCGGCCATAGCTGCCGTTCGTCGGGGCGAAATCCGGAGAGATCCGGGTGCATCTTCACACCCTTTGCGCCGGCGCGGACCGAGCGCTCGAGTTCTGGGATCGCTCCTTCGCCGAAGAGCACCGGATCGATGTACACACACGGAACAAGCCGGCGATCCTGACGATGGATTTCACAACCCCAGTCGTTGAACCGCGACACACGAGTCTGCATATCGCGGCGAACCGCATCAATTTCGTCCCGAGAAGGCGTCGAGCCGGATTTCGCGAGCCGCGCCCGCGTCATTCGCGTCGTGTCCATGACGTTCAGAAACACGACATGGCTCATCCCGAACCAGTCGAGATACCGGCCGATCTTGTCAGGAGACGCCCAGAACCAGGAATCCGCCGCGCCAGGTTTGGAATAAACCAGTTTTTCCTGTGCCGTATCACGCGACAGGTGAAGGTGGGCGTCAATGAATGGCAAGTCCATTTACGTGCTGCCTCGCTCGTCAGTGCCGTCCGTGATTGAGAAAGCTGAACGCGAGAATGTCGTCGTCGTCCGACCTCGACAAGCTCCGCGACGCAAAGAACAATCGAGGGCAAGCCGAGAGCGCCAGCAACCTTGCAAAGGGCCGATAGCGAGTCAACGCCATAGGAATTACGATTCTTGATGCAGGTTCCGCATCGATGCAGGGGACCCTCAAGACGATCTCGCAAAATCCGACTTGCGTCGTGATCTTCCGCAGGCCGGATTCGATTTATGCGAGATCAATATAAGAACTCCGCATCAGTATCAGATTGCGCATGAACCGATGCGGGCCTACATCGGCCCGGATGGTTCGCCATGCGTGCGGGCAAGGCTGGGCGAGCGACGGACGAAGTCAGGGGCATCGATGAACGACCGCAAAGAAGTAAAGATGTACTCCGACTTCAAGAGCCCCTATGCCTATCTGGCTTTCGACCCGGCTTTTGCGCTCGAAGACAAATACTCCGTGCGATTGCAGTGGAAGCCGTTTCAGCTCCGCCTGAAGGGCAAGGGCCAACGCAGCCAATATTCGGAGTATAAAATAAAGTACTCCTACATGGATGCCCGGCGCTGGGCGAACATGCGCGGCGGTCTGACGATCCGCGGGCCGTTGAAGATTTTCGATACCAAGCCCGCCCTGATCGGCGGCCTGTTCGCCGAAAAGCACGGCAGGATCCGCGAATACGGCAACAAGGCTTTCGATCTGTTCTTCAAGCGCGAATTCGCGGCCGACGAGCCGGATGCGGTCGCGCAGCTCATTGGAAATCTCGGCCTGTCGGAACAGGCCTATCGCGATTATCTGGCCGACGAAGGCCCAGCGGACTACGAGCGCATCCAGGAAGAGGCCGTCGTCGATCAGGTCTTCGGCGTGCCGATGTTCTACTTCGAAGGTGAGCAGTTTTGGGGCCACGACCGCAAGGATTTGCTTGAGCATCGACTGACGGAAGCCGGTCTCAAGCGCGATCAACCGCTCAAGCGAGCGGTGTAAAGGCATCGCGATGCTCGACCTCTATTTTTGGGCGACGCCTAACGGATACAAGATCACGATCCTGCTCGAGGAGTTGGGGCTCGCCTACAATGTGGTCCCGATTCACATCGGCAAAGGCGAGCGATTCAATCCAGACTTTCTGAAGATCAGCCCGAACAACAAAATTCCAGCGCTGGTCGATCATCAAGCGCCGGACGGAAGGCCGCTTGCGCTGTTCGAGTCGGGCGCTATCATGATGTACCTCGCGGAGAAGTGCGGCTGGCGCTTCATGCCCGCCGATCTGCGCCGGCGTTATGACGTCATTCAGTGGCTGATGTTCCAAATGGGCGGCGTCGGTCCGATGCTCGGGCAGGCGCACCACTTCCGCCGCTACGCCAAGGAGCAGATTCCCTATGCGATCGAGCGTTACACCAGCGAGGCGATGCGGCTCTATCGCGTCCTAGATACGCGGCTGGCGCAGGCGGAGTTCCTCGCCGGGGACTATTCGATCGCCGATATGGCCGTCTATCCGTGGCTCAGACCTCACAAGTGGCAGGGCCAGGACATCGCGGCGTGGCCCAACCTCCAGCGCTGGTACAACGCCGTGCGCGCACGGCCCGCCGTGCAGCGCGGCTTGGCGGTAGCGCACGAACGGCACGAGAAGAACCGCAAGAAGCCCTCAGGCGAGTCCTGGGACATCCTCTTCGGCGAGCAACAATTCCAGGCGCGATGACGCGGCGACGAGGGGACGATGCGCGATCTGCCGATGCTTAAAGGGTTTCGTGTCCTCGATATCACTCAGTTCGTCGCCGGGCCGACCTGTACACGTATTCTCGCAGAGCTTGGTGCCGAGGTCATCAAGTTGGAGCTCGCGCCCTTCGGCGACCGGGGGCGTTCTGCCGGAGACAAGTCGCGCGATCCGGCGCTGAAGAAATCGTCGAAGAGCACATATTATTTCCAGCACAATCACTCGAAGAAGTCGCTTGCTGTCGACATCAAGCAGGAGCAGGGCCGCGCACTCGTTCATGCCCTCATTCCGAAAATCGACGTCATGGTCGAGAATTTCGCGCCAGGCGTCATGGCACGGAGCGGTCTCGGCTATGAAGAGCTGTCCAAGATCAATCGCAACCTGATCATGTGCTCGATTTCGCTAGCCGGACAAACGGGTCCGCTCAGCGGCAAGCCGGGTTTCGACTATATGGGCGCCGCCTACGCCGGCATCACCGCGGCCATCGGCGAAGCGGATCGCGGACCGGCGCAGCTACCCTTCGCCATCAGCGATAGCGCCACTGGCGTGACGGCGGCCATGGCAATCGGCTTCGCACTTCTGCACCGGGAGCGGACCGGCGAGGGACAGCATATCGACTGCTCGCTTGTGGACACCTATTTCAACATGCACGAAGTCAATATTCCGAAGTCGTCGCTGCGAGGGAAGCAGTTTGTCCCGCAGCGTGCTGGCTCGCTGCATCCGGACGGCGGGCCGACCGGGGTATTCCGCTGCAAGGGTGACGAGTTTGTTTCGATCATGGTGATCCCGCATCAATGGCCGCAGATGGTCAAGGCCATGCAGATGCCGGAGCTCGCGCAAGATGAGCGCTTCAGCGACCCTCGCGCGCGGCGCGACAATAACGTAGCCCTCAAGGAAATCATCGAGGCGTGGCTTGGAAGGTTCCCAAGCCGGGACGCGGCTATCTCCGCTTTGGAAGCCGAGCGTGTTCCCTGTGCGCCGGTTCTGAGCCTGCACGAGGCGATGGCACATCCGCATTTGCGCGCGAGAGGGACGGTTCGGCGTGTCCAAGATGACGACATCGGCGAGTTCGATATTCCGGGCCTGGCGGCGAAATTTTCGCGGTGGACGCCGGCAACCGAGCTCGTGGCGGATCGCCTTGGGGAGCACAACGACGACATTTTGCGCGACATGCTCGGCATGACCGAAGCTGAGATTCGTCAGCTCTATGCCAAAAAAGTGCTTGTTTGCGACCCGCTTCTGAGCAGTGTACGACAGGCCAAAAAGGCGAGCTGACGGGGTCGGTATTCGTCTTACGCGGGCGACCCGCTTTTGTCGGGGCGCTAAGCATCGCGTATTCTTCCTGATAGCGGACAGGGCGCTGGTGATCGGGGTTTAAGAACGGCCAATCCGAGCCCCACATGCACCGCTTGACTCCGAACGTCTCCAACAACGCCTGCGCGTATGGTGTCAGGTCGTCATAGGGAAAGCCGGTTTTCGTCAGACGAAAGCCACACGTCAACTTGACCGCAGCGTCGACGTCACGAGCAAGGCCCAAATTCGTCTCTGCGCGAAACCTCACACTCGCGACATGCCGCAAAGTCGCGGAATTATCGGGAGAATTCGGCCTGGCGAAAACGTAAAAACATGAGTAATATCAATATCTTAAGTCGTGGCGGAGAGGGAGGGATTCGAACCCCCGATACGGTTGCCCGTATGCCGCATTTCGAGTGCGGTGCATTCAACCACTCTGCCACCTCTCCATCAGGGGCCGAGGGCGGGAGTGGTCTGCCCGCCGTGCGGCGGCAGTCATAACGAACCGGTCCCGTCGAAACAAGCTCGCGTCGTCGTAAAGGCCGCCGCCGTGCGCGGCCGTCGCCGCCCGCCGGTTCCTTGACAGCCTTCCGGCATCCCGCCATAAGCATCGCGCGTGCGGGCCTTTACGGGCCCGTCCGGCGTTTTTGGCGGCCTCAGGGCGGTCAGAACCACTCAAAATCAACGACTGAACAAGAAGCCGGGCCGGAGGTTCGCCCTCGAGCGCCGGGATCGAACGCGAGGATAGAATGTTCGCAGTCATCAAGACCGGCGGGAAGCAATATCGCGTCTCAGCCGATGAGAAGATCAAGGTCGCACGCGTTCCGGGCGAGCCCGGCGACATTGTCGAGTTCGGCGAAGTACTGGTGCTCGGCGGCGATAATGTCCAGCTCGGCACGCCGACCGTATCTGGCGTGACGGTCGCCGCTGAGGTCGTGGCCCAGGATCGGGGCCCTAAGATCATCGCGTTCAAGAAACGCCGCCGCAAGAACTCGCGCCGCAAGCGTGGCTACCGCGAGGAGTTCACGCTTGTGCGCATCACTGAGATCCTGACCGACGGCAAGAAGCCCGAGAAGAAGGCAAAGCCCGAGCGCCCGCCCGCCGAAGCCGCAAGCGGGGAAGCGCAAGCGGCCGCCGAGCCGAAGGCTTCAAAACCGGCCGCCAAGAAACCCGCGAAGCCAGCCGCCAAGAAGCCCGCTAAGCCGGCCGCCAAGGCCAAGAGCGCGGCCAAACGTCAAAAGAAGTGATGAATCCCGCCCCAATCGGGTGATGATTTCGTCACGGAATCGGATTAGAAGATAACGGACTTCGGAGTTCTCTCATGGCTCACAAGAAAGCCGGCGGATCATCGCGCAATGGGCGCGATTCGGCAGGCAAGCGTCTCGGCGTGAAGTTGTTCGGCGGACAGGCCTGTCTCGCCGGCAATATTCTCGTGCGCCAGCGCGGCACCCAATGGCATCCCGGCTCCAATGTCGGCATCGGCCGCGATCACACCCTGTTCGCAAAAATCACCGGTCGCGTTTCGTTCAATACCAAAGCCAAAGGCCGCACCTACGTATCCGTCCTTCCGATGACGGAGGCTGCGGCCGAATAGACGGTGGATCAAGTCCCTGATCCGCCGGCATCCTGAGCCCCGGCGGATCTTGGACACACGAGGTTCCAAGTCCGAGGGGGAGACGGGATGCCGGCTCCCCCTCGGTGCTTTTAAAGGAGCCCGTGTCATGACGTGCCTCGAGACCCTGCGACAGACGCCACTCCCCGAAAGATGTATTCCCGTCCTCGAGACGAAGCGGCTGATTTTGCGTGCGCCGCGGCTCGGGGACGCAAAAGCGGTGACGGCGCTCGCCAACGATCGCCGCATCGCCGAGAACACCGCGCGCATTCCGCATCCCTATAGGCAGGCGGACGCCGAAAGCTGGATCGCGGGCGCGAATGCCGAGCCCGAGGGCGAGACCTACCTGATCACGCTCGGCAGCGTCGTCATCGGCGGCTGCGGATTCGACATACGCGACGATGGCCCCACGCCGGAGATCGGCTATTGGCTCGGCGCCCGTCATTGGGGCAAGGGCTACGCCACCGAGGCGGTGCGTGCGCTGATCGATCACGCCTTCGAGAACCTCGAATACAAGGCGCTGCAATCCTCCGTGCGCGTCACCAATCCGGCCTCGCGCCGGGTGCTGGAGAAATGCGGCTTCCAGTGGATCGGGGTCGGGCTCTGCCGTATCCGCGCGCTCGGCTCGTCGGTGCCGGTCGATCGTTTCCGGCTCGAGCGCGGCATCTGGTCCGCGCTCAAGAGCTGGGGTCCGGTCAAGCGCGTGGCGTGAGGCCGAAACATCGAGGGACGGGGCTCTTGTCCCGTCCCGTTCGCGGCGCACGCACGGTCACGGCAGCGGCTCCAGCGTCGGCTCTCGATGCGCGACGATCTGCTCGCGCCACAGGATATAAAGTCCTGCCGCCACGATGATCGCGGCGCCGCCGAGCGTGTAAACATTGGGCCTATCCCCGAACACCATCCAGCCGAGCGCGACCGCCCACACGATCATCGTGTATTGAAACGGCACCACGACGCTCGCTGGACTGAGTTTCAGCGCGCGGTTGACGCAGGCGAACGCCGCCATCGCGATCACGCCCATGATTGCCATCAGGCCGACGTCACGCGCGCTCGGCGCGACCCAGGCGAAAGGCGCGACGGCGCCGCTGACGATGACCATGGCGCCGAATGTCCCGCTCACCATCACGACCTCCGACGTGCCGCGCAGCGTCCGCGTCAGGATGAGAAAGACCGAGCAGAACAGGCTCCCCGTCAGCGCGATCAGCGCCGGCCAGGTCAGCGTGGCGGCCGATGGCCGCAGCGCGATCAGCACGCCGACGAAACCGATGCCGACCGCGCTCCAGCGGCGCCAGCCGACCGGTTCGCGGGGCACGACGGCCGACAACGCCGTCACATAGATCGGCGCCGCGAGATAGAACGTCACGGTGTCGGCGAGCGGCAGGTACGTAACCGCCCAGAAGAACATGATCGATTCCAGCACCGAAAGCAGGACGCGCGCGATCTGCAGGCCCCGGCGCGGCGCGGCGGCAAAACCCGCGACGCCCTCGCGCCAGATGAAGGGCGACAGCAGCGCGAGCGCCGCAATACTGCGCAGCATGAGCATCTGGGCGACCGAATAGGTGCCGAGCAGCCATTTGCCGAGCGCGTCGTTGCAGGTGAACAGGAAGATGCCGAGCGCCATCAGGCCGATGCCGGCGAGCGCGCTGGACCGGTTCCTGTCGCGTGTGATCGGCTTTGTGGTCATGCCGGGCCGGCGGATCGTGGACGATTGCGGCGCGGACCGTAGTGAGCGGAGCACGTCCCGGCAACCGCCGACCCCTTGCCTCGCCGAGCGAAAGCCGCAAGATTTGGCAGGGGCCTCAGGGGATAGTGTTCATTCATGACAGATCAGCCCGGTCCGTCGCCGTCCGATCCCGTGACCACGCCGCCGGCCTCAGCGCCACAACCGACCGGGCACGTCGCCTCATCGGTGCCGAACGCACCTGCGAACGAACCGCAACCCCCTGCGGCCGATCCTCCGCCCCCGCCTCCAATTCTCGACGATGTGGCGCCGGACCTCATCCCCGATGACGCTCCGGCGCCGCCTGTCTGGTTCCGGCCGGTGCTTGCCTGGGTGATGATCGCGGTCGCGACGCTCGGTGCGTTCGCGGCCTACCGCGCCGCCACGCTCGAACACGAGACCACGCAGTTGACGCTGCGGCTATCGCTCGGCCGGATGTTCGAAGTCGCGCGCTGGTCCGAATACGCGCGCCAATACGCTGTCGTCGCATCGCTGGAAACGCGCACCAAAGAGCACACGTCTTTTGCGCGCCAGCTCATCGCGCGCGCCGACGAAATTCGCGCCACCGACCTGCAGGAAGCGCGGCAGCTCGACCTGCGCGCCGAGGAAGAGTTCGCGATCAGCCGCATCTTCGGTTCTTTCAGTTATTTCATGAAGGTGCCGCGCCGCAACATGTCGATCGCACGCTCGCTCACCACCGATGTGACCTCTGACCTCGTCAACCTCGGCTTCGGCATTAGTACGACTCCCGCGGCGGACGGGCCTGAACCCGAAAAATCCGACGCCGGTGCTCCGCCCCCCAGCGAAAGCTCACTGTTGTGGGGATTTTTGAACGAACAGCTCGACCACGCGCATCACAAAGTCCTCGCCCTTGTCGGCGCGGTGGCGTGCTTCGTCTTTTCGCTCGTGTGGTTCACGCTCGCCGATCTTTATCTGCGACGCGTCCGCACCGCGATGATTTTCGCCGCAATCGGAATAACGATCGCGTCCGTCACCGGCGTTTCCATTGCGATCGTCGACCACGATAGCCTTTGGCCGTTCGTCGGCATTTGCCTTGCCATCGCGCTATTCGCGGTTGCCGGGCTGTGGCACCTGGGCGCATCGGGCGAGGACGAGCAAGGCGAGTGGCTCTATCCCAAGGAAGTCAAATGGGAGCTGTTTCGCGGCCCGCATCTTGTTCTGCTGCCGCATACCAACGAGAAGATGTCCCGCTGGTCGATCATGGCGATCGCGCTCACGGTCTTTTTCAGCGCCTTCGTCGGCTATCTGTACACCGACGCCGCGTCAAAGCGCGATGATATGTCGCGAACGGCATTCCGCTTTCAAGTCACGTTCGACGAGCGCGTCTCGCAATCGGCCGTAGAGGCGACCGGTGGCGTGTTTGAAAGCGCAGTCTCGCGCTTGACCTTGCAGGTCCGTTGCGCGGGCGCGACGCACCGCCGGACGACCGCGGCCGAATCGCCTCAGGAGCGCTCGCGCGTGCAAGAGCATGACGTCGTATGCGCGGAGCTCAACGCGAAGAAGAGCATCGCGGACATACTCGAGGACATGTATTCGCTGCGCGCCGAATTCCGCCCGACCAAGTATCTCCCCAAAGACCTGATCGAGGCCGGATCGCACTTCGATCGCGACTACAGCCCCGGCCGTTTCCTCTATTACGCGCAGTTCTACGGCTCGGGCGACAATCCCGCGCAACTCTATGCTTTGGTCGACGGCTATCAGGAGCTTTCCGTCGCCTGGAATCGAAAGGTCACGGTCTATCTCGCCAATCTGACGCTGTTCGCGATCGCGCTCTATTTCTTCGGTCAGGCGCTGGGTGTCACGGAAGTAAGGCTCGCCCGCAATTTCTTCGCCATCGGCATCCTGTTCACCGTCGGCGCCCTGTGCTGGGCCGCTTACACGTTCGCCGACCGCGGCGGATTCGTTCCGGACGCCGCGCGCACCGCGATGTTGGACGACTGCGACAACAAGCTGGATCCGAAGCCGGAACGCGATCGCACGCCGATCGGGCTGGCGGCGCTCGCGGCACGTCATTACGGCAACGGCGAAGCTCATCAAGCGCTGGGTGCGGCCCTGTCCTCCGCGGCCGCCTACCACGCCTACGTCAAATCGGCGGAGTCGCTCGAATGCGCGCTCCTGGCGCGGCCGTCTTTCGCACAGGCCTACTCCGTGCTGAGGACCAGCTACGAGCGCATGGCCTCGCCGCAGCGCGACGACGACTATCACAGCCTGTTTACGCGATCGAAGGTCGACGACATCGTTCGCGCGCAGGAAAAGGCATTGGCGTCGTTTAGGTCGAATGAGCTGACGCCCCCCGAAGCGGTGCTGCCGCACAACGGCGCTTTCGACAAGACGATGTTGGCACTGCTCCAGACGGATCCGCAGAAGGCCAAGAATGTGCTGCGCGACGGGCTGCAGGCGCTGGAAGCATTCCTCAAGACGGACGGGCTAGAGCCTGCGGCGCCCGAATCCGGCGGCAAGCCGGGGATCAGGAGCGCCAGGGACCCGAAGAACCCGGTGCTCTATCTCAATCTCGCGCTCGCCTATCTGGTGGCAGACAGGGCCGCCGACGCCGAGAAGGTCTATCGGCTCGTGATCGACGATCTCAAGGTTTCCGAGGACTGGAACCTGACGCTCTCGATATTGACCGATCTCAACATCTTCACGCACTACTGTTCGAACGTCCTTCCCGATGTGCGCTGCAGGGAGCTTGAAGACGTCGTCGCGACGGTGAAGCAAAAGCTCGTCGCCGGACGCTGGCAGGAGCAGCCGGCAACCGGCGCTGCTCTTCGCGACGTCAGCGTCTCGCTTTCGCCGTCGAGCGCGAGCTGGCGCGGCAAGCTCGATCCAGGTGCGGAGATGGCTCAGAAGCTCGCCGTCGTCTGGTACGTGCTCGATGCGCCTCCGCTCAATGCGGACGACGACTGGCACGTCCCGCGCGCCGTCCCGGGCCTTTCGCGGACGATCGATCTCGCCACGCTGCAGCCGGACGCCGATGGGTTCGTCGGAATGACGGTCCCTTATCCGCGCGGGGACAGCAGGTGCCTGCCGCGCGGACAATTCACCGCCGAACTCTATCTTGACGGCGTCCTGGTGCCCGGATTGAGGCTCACGCCGCTCGCGGTGGATTTCGAAGACTACCGCTCGCGCGAGCTCAATGTGGCGTTCTGCGCGCCAAAAGAATGGCGCGTGCACGCGGGATTGGAGCAAAAGGGATGGAGCGCTGACCTGTTTCGGCTCTATTCCGCCAAGATCAAGGACGAAACAGAGAACGTAATGGTTCTCGCCACCTTCTTTGCGCCCCGCGGATTGCCGGCGAAGGTACTCGAGGAGCAGTTCACGCAGCGAACCCTCGAGGCCATGTTTTCGCAGGCCAGCAAGCAAGGCCGCCAGGGCATGAAGCGTTTCATGCCCGACATGAAGACGTTCAACGAATGTGGAGCGGAGCTGACCGAGGGAGCGTTCGCCCACAGGGCGTTGGTCACCCCCGAAGGCTTCGTCCATGTCGCCGTGATGTCGCCCGTGGTACCTGCTAAGGATGCCTGCGCGGTGCTCGCTTCGCTCGACACCTACCTGATTTCGGAAGCCTTGCGCGGGCCACCTGCCCCGGACAAGCCATGAAATTCCTCGACGAAGCCAAGGTCTATATCCGCTCGGGCGACGGCGGCGCCGGCTCGATCTCGTTTCGGCGTGAGAAGTTCATCGAGTTCGGCGGGCCGGACGGCGGCGACGGCGGGCGCGGCGGCGACGTGACCGTCGTGGCGGTCGACGGCCTCAACACGCTGATCGATTACCGCTACCAGCAGCACTTCAAGGCCAAGACCGGCGGCCACGGCATGGGCAAGAACCGCTCCGGCGCGAACGGCGCCTCGGTCACGCTGAAAGTCCCGGCCGGCACGCAGATCTTCGCCGAGGACAAGGAGACGCTGATCGCCGACCTGGCGACGGTCGGCGAGCGCCTGGTGCTCGCCAAGGGCGGCAATGGCGGCTTCGGCAACGCCTATTTCAAGTCGTCGGTGAACCGCACGCCGCGCCGCGCCAATCCGGGCCTGGTCGGCCAGGAGATGTATATTTGGCTGCGGCTGAAGCTGATCGCCGACGCCGGCCTCGTCGGGTTGCCCAACGCCGGCAAGTCGACCTTCCTTGCCGCCGCCAGCGCCGCCAAGCCCAAGATCGCCGACTATCCGTTCACCACGCTCAATCCGCAGCTCGGTGTCGTGCGCATCGATACGCGCGAGTTCGTGCTCGCCGACATCCCGGGCCTGATCGAAGGCGCGCATGAGGGCGCAGGCCTCGGCGACCGCTTCCTCGGCCACATCGAGCGCTGCCGCGTACTGCTGCATCTCGTCGACGGCACCGGCGAGCATGCAGGCGAAGCCTATAAGACCGTGCGCGCGGAGCTTGCCGCCTACGGTCACGACCTTGCCGACAAGCTCGAGATCGTCGCGCTCAACAAGGCCGACGCGCTCGACCCCGAGCAGCTCAAGCAGCAGCTCGCGCGGCTCAAACGCGCCGCCAAGAAAACGCCGTTCGTATTGTCCGCGGTAAGCGGCGCGGGCGTGCCGGAGGTGTTGCGCGCATTGCTCATTGCTATCGACCAGGGACGGACCGCCGCCGAAATGGTGCCGGCGGATGCCTGGCAGCCTTGAGCGCGTAACGCCGTCACGCGGTGCCAAGCTGCTCTTTCAGTCGCGCGGCATCCTGCGGTGCGTCGGTTTTCATCGTGTTGTCGAAGTAGCAGTAGATTTTTCGGCCTTCCTCGCGCCATTGCGCGAGGCGCCCAGCCCATACGCGTAACGTCTCGTCGTCGTAGTGGCCGGAATAATTCGCCTCCGGTCCGTGCGGACGAACGTAAACGTGGCCCGCCGTCGCCTCCCACGGGGCGGGTGCGGCGCGATGGTCCGAGATGCAAAGCGCAACATCGTGGTCGCGCAAGAGATCGAGGATATCGGGCGCATACCAGCTCGGATGGCGGAATTCGACCGTGTGCTCGCCCGGCGGCAGGACATCGAGGAAGCGCGCCAGCAAGTCGCGATCGCGCTGCAGGCTTGGCGGCAACTGGAACAACGCGGGTCCGAGCTTGGATCCCAAGGCCCGCATCCTGTCGAATGCAAGCCGCACGCTCTCCGCCACGTCATTCAGTTTGCTGTAATGCGTGATGTGCCGCGAGGCCTTCCGGGCAAACAGGAAGTCGTCCGGCGTACGCTCGCGCCAAGCCGCCACCATGGGCTCGCCGGGTATCCGATAGAACGAGTTATTGATTTCCGTCGTGTCGAGATGGCGCGCGTAGAAGGCAAGCTGCTCGGCAGGCTTCAGAGCGGCCGGATAGAAAATCCCGCGCCACTCTTTGTATGACCAACCCGACGTGCCGATGCGGACTTTGACCATCGCGGACCTGCCGGGATGAACCGCACCGCGCGCACGAAGTTCCCACGATTGCAAAGCCCACGCCACATGATTACCAACGCTGACCGTTCCGGATCGCCATGATGTCCCGCAAGGCCCCAGCGCTCGCCGACTTCCGCCGCATCGTCGTCAAGGTCGGCTCGTCCCTGCTCGTTGACGCGAGCGCAGGGCGCGTCAACGAAGGCTGGCTCGCCGCGCTTGCCGACGACATCGCCGCCCTGCACGGCGAGAAGCGCGACATCCTGGTGGTGTCGTCGGGCGCGATCGCGCTCGGCCGCGCCGTGCTCAGGCTTCCGCCCGGACCGCTCAAGCTCGAAGATTCGCAAGCCGCCGCCGCCGTCGGGCAGATCGCGCTCGCGCGCACCTGGGCCGAGGCGCTCGGCCGCCACGGCATCACGGCCGGGCAGATTCTGGTGACCCTCGGCGATACCGAAGAGCGCCGCCGCTACCTCAACGCGCGTAGCACGATCGACAAGCTGCTCGAATGGCGCAGCGTACCGGTGATCAACGAGAACGACACCGTCGCCACCAATGAAATCCGCTTCGGCGACAATGACCGGCTCGCCGCGCGCGTCGCCACCATGGTGAGCGCCGACCTGCTGGTCCTGCTCTCGGACATCGATGGCCTCTACGACGCGCCGCCCGATGGCAATGCGGGCGCCAAGCTCATTCCGCTGGTCGAGCGCGTCACGCCCGAGATCGAAGCCATGGCCGGAACATCCGGCTCGGAGCTCTCGCGCGGCGGCATGGTGACCAAGATCGAGGCCGCCAAGATCGCCACCACCGGCGGCATCCACATGGTCATCGCGTCGGGCCGCATCGAGCATCCGCTGCGTGCGATCGCCGACGGTGCGACCTGCACCTGGTTCCTCACCCCGGCCAATCCGGTCACGGCGCGCAAGAAATGGATCGCGGGTTCGCTCGAACCCAAAGGCACGCTCGTCATCGATGCCGGCGCGGTCGCGGCGCTGCGGCGCGGCACGAGCCTGCTCCCCGTCGGCGTCATCAAGGTCGAGGGCGCCTTCACGCGCGGCGATGCCGTGATCGTGCGCGGACCGGACGGCGCCGAGATCGGCCGCGGGCTCGTCGCCTACGACGCCGAGGACGCCGAGAAGATCCGGGGCAAGTCCTCAGCCGACGTCCTGCTCATCCTCGGCATCGAAGGCCGTGCCGAGATGGTGCACCGTGACGATCTGGTGCTCGGCCACGCCTGAGCCTTGCGATGGAACTTTGCCGCTTCGGCGGCGTCTTCCCCCGGGGCCGTCGTTTTCAGCACCAGGGGCGCAATGCGCGCGATCACGGTCCATCCGGCAAAGCCGAATTCCGTTGAATTACAAGAGGTTGCCGAACCGCCCGCCACGGACGGCGCGGTCCTGGTCGATGCGCTGGCGCTTGGCGTCTGCGGCACCGACCGCGAGATCATTGCGGGCGAGTATGGCGAGGCACCCGGCGGCGCGACGCGCCTGATCCTCGGCCATGAGTCGTTCGGGCGCGTGCGCGAGGCGCCGGCCGATTGCGGCCTTGTGCCCGGCGACCATGTCGTCGGCATCGTGCGCCATCCCGATCCGATCCCCTGCCCGGCCTGCGCCTCCGGTCAATGGGATATGTGCCGCAACGGGCAATACACCGAGCACGGCATCAAGGGCCTCAACGGCTTCGGCGCGGAGCGCTGGCGCATCGCGCCCGAATTCGCCGTCAAGGTCGACGCATCGCTCGGGCTCAACGGCGTGCTGATGGAGCCGACCAGCGTCGTGGCCAAGGCCTGGGACCACATCCACCGGCTGTGGCGCCTCGCCGAAGCACCGCCGCGCCGCGTGCTCGTCACCGGCGCGGGACCGATCGGGCTGCTCGCGGCGTTGCTCGGCAAGCAGCGCGGGCTCGACGTCCATGTCCACGATCACAACAAGACGGGGCCGAAGCCCGACATCACCGCGGCACTCGGCGCGACCTACCATTGCGGCGCGCCCGAGGACCTCGTGAAGCTAACGCCCGACATCGTGATCGAATGCACCGGCGTGCCGTCGGTCATCGCGGCGCTTCTTCCCCACGTCGCGCCGGACAGCCTGATTTGCCTGACCGGAGTCGGCTCGTCGCGCCGCAGCGACTTCGACATCGGACTGTTCAACCGCAACATGGTGCTCAACAACGGCGTCGTGTTCGGCTCCGTGAATGCGAACCTTCGGCATTACGCGATGGCCGCAGAGGCGCTCGCGCGCGCCGACCCGGGCTGGCTCGCGCGCCTGATCACGCGCCGCGTGCCGCTTGCGCGCTTCGCCGAAGCCTTCGAACGCCGCAAAGGCGACATCAAAGTCGTCATCGAGTTCATCTAGCCATGCCCCTCCGCATCGAGGACTACGCCATCATCGGCGATTGCGAGAGCGCCGCGCTGGTCGGGCGCGATGGCTCGATCGACTGGCTTTGCTGGCCGCGCTTTGATTCCGACGCCTGTTTCGCCGCCTTGCTCGGCACGCCCGAGCACGGGCGCTTCCGCATCGCGCCGCGCGACGAGGCCGCGCGCGTCACGCGGCGCTACCGACCCGGCACGCTGATCCTCGAAACCCGCTTCGAGACCAAAGACGGCATCGTCACGCTCATCGATTTCATGCCGATGCGCGGCCGCAATCCGGATTGCGTGCGTATCGTCGCGGGCGAGAGCGGCCGCGTCAGCATGTCGGTCGAGCTCATTCTGCGTTTCGGTTACGGCGCGGTCGTGCCCTGGGTACGCAAGCTCGACAAAGGCGCGTTACGAGCGGTCGCCGGGCCCGACATGGTGACGCTGCGCACGCCGGTGCACCTGCGCGGCGAGAACATGACCTCGGTCGGCGCGTTCACCGTCGGTGAAGGCGATCGCGTGCCCTTCGTGCTGAGCTACGGTCCCTCGCATCTTCCGCTCCCGGAAGCCGTGAATGCCAACGCGGCGCTGACGGACACCGAGACCTACTGGCAGGAATGGACCCGCAAGGGCAGCGTCCAAGGCCCATGGTCGGAGATCGTTTCGCGCTCGCTGCTCACCCTGAAGGCGCTGACCTACGCGCCGACCGGCGGCATCGTGGCGGCGCCCACCACGTCGCTACCCGAACGCATCGGCGGCAAGCGCAACTGGGACTACCGCTTCTGCTGGCTGCGCGATTCGACGCTGACGCTCCTGGCCCTGATGAACGCCGGCTATTTCGAGGAAGCGCAGGCGTGGCGCGACTGGCTCACCCGCGCGATCGCGGGCCAGCCGGGGCAGATGGGCGTGATGTACGGCATCGCAGGCGAGCGCCGCCTGACCGAATGGGAAGTGGACTGGCTGCCGGGCTATCTGGACTCAAAGCCGGTCCGGATTGGAAACGCCGCGCACCAGCAGCTCCAGCTCGACGTGTTCGGCGAGGTCATGGACACGCTGCATCAGGGCCGACGGGGCGGCCTTGCGGCAAACGAATCCGGATGGGATGTCCAGATCGCGCTGCTCGATCATCTCGAAGAGATCTGGCACGAGCCCGATCACGGCATCTGGGAGGTGCGCACGCCGCCGCAGCACTTCACCTATTCGAAGGCGATGACCTGGGTCGCGTTCGATCGCGCCATCAAGAGCGCCGAGATGTTCGGCCTGCCCGGCAAGGTGGAGCGCTGGCAGACGTTGTGCGCCGAAATCCACGAGGATGTCTGCCGCAACGCCTGGGACGGCAGGCGCAACAGCTTCACGCGCTCCTATGGATCGGACGATCTCGATGCGAGCCTGCTGTTGCTGGCGCCGATCGGATTCTTGAAGCCCGACGATCTGTGCTATCGTGGCACCGTCGAGGCGATCGAGCGCACGCTGATTTCTGACGGCCTCGTGATGCGTTACGATTCGCTGACGTCGAAGGACGGCCTGCCGGCCGGCGAAGGCGCGTTCCTTCCCTGCAGCTTCTGGCTCGCCGACGCCTACCTCCTGCTCGGCCGCCGCGCCGACGCTGAGCGGCTGTTTCGGCGGCTGGCCGGGCTTTGCAACGATGTCGGACTGTTGAGCGAAGAATACGATCCGCACGACAAGCGACATCTCGGCAACTTCCCGCAGGGGTTCTCGCACGTGGCGCTGATCAATACGGCGTTCAACCTGACGCGCGCCGAGAAGCCGGCCCAAGAGCGTTCCGAGCTTTCGCCGGGCACCGCGACGCGGGCCGATGCGAAACCTGCCTGACGGCGGCCGCGGTGTGTCGGCGGCGAGACTTTAGCCAACTCCCTGCCCGGAATAACGAATTTGTCACGCACCTGTGGCAAAGAAGTGACTGCCCTCAGCCCGGCAAGCTGGTTTATTGTTCCCCGGATCAGGGAACGGCCCGGCGTGCTGCGCCGTTAGGTTGGGAAGCTGGTCGAAAGGGTTATTGATGCGTATCGCAACCGCCATCGTTATCGCCGCAACGGCCGCCGCGACCCTGACGCTCGTCGCCGCGCCGGCCGACGCGCAGACCCGGCGTGTCGACCGCAGCGAGCGCATCACCTTCATCGACGAGAATGGCCGCGCGCACACCAAGATCACGGTGCGGCCGCGCAGCTATCTCGACGGCGGCACCGAGGTGAACCCGGGCGAACGCAAGTTCTCCGACTACGCCACTCCGCCGACCTATATGAACGGCTCCCCCTATGCGATTTGGGATCCAAGCGGCTCGCATCGCGCGCCGCTGCCGCTGCCGTTCGAGCTGCCGGGCTTCAATCCCTACACGCCGTATTGAGAAGAACTCCATCCTGAGGTGCCCGCGCGAAGCGCGGGCCTCGAAGGATGGCCGCGCGCGCCGTCGCCCTTCGAGGCTCGGCTCACGCTCGCTCCTCAGGGTGACGGCTGTGCAGCCGCCAGCTTTTCCACCTCGCCGATGATCGCATCGCCCATCTGGGTCGTGCCGATCGTCTTGTCGCCCGGCGCCGCGATGTCGGCCGTTCGCAAACCCTTCGCGAGCGCCGCTGCGATCGCAGCTTCAATTAAGTCGGCTTCTTTCAGCATCCCGAACGAAAAGCGCAGCGCCATCGCGAACGACGCGATCATGGCGATTGGATTGGCGATACCCTTGCCGGCGATGTCGGGCGCCGAGCCGTGCACCGGCTCGTACAGCGCCTTGCGTTTCTGCGTCTTGGGATCGGCCTCGCCGAGCGAGGCCGACGCCAGCATGCCGAGCGAGCCGGTCAGCATCGCGGCGATGTCGGAGAGCATGTCGCCGAACAAGTTGTCGGTGACGATCACGTCGAACTGTTTGGGATTGCGCACAAGCTGCATGCCGCCGGAATCGGCGAGCACGTGCTCGAGCTGCACGTCCTTGAACTCGCGGGCGTGCACTTGGCCCACCACTTCGTTCCAGAGCACGCCCGTCTTCATGACGTTGCGCTTCTCCATCGAGGTGACCTTGTTGCGCCGCTTGCGCGCCAACTCAAACGCGACCCGCGCGATGCGCTCGATCTCGTAGGTGTCGTAGATCTGCGTATCCACGGCGCGTTTCTGTCCGTTGCCGAGATCCGTGATGGTCTTCGGTTCGCCGAAGTAAACCCCGCCGGTCAGCTCGCGCAGGATCATGATGTCGAGGCCCTCGACCAGTTCGCGCTTCAACGAAGAAGCGTCCGCCAGCGCCGGATAGGTCACGGCCGGCCGCAGGTTGGCGTAGAGGTCGAGGTCCTTGCGCAGCCGCAGGAGCCCGGCTTCGGGACGGTGCTCATAGGGCACCTTGTCCCACTTCGGCCCGCCGACCGATCCGAAGATCACGGCGTCCGCGGCCTTCGCCTTCGCGACCGTCTCGTCGGTGACGGCGACGCCATGCGCGTCATACGCGCAGCCGCCGCACAGGCCTTCTTCGGTCTCGAACGTCCCCATGCCGTGGCCGTTCATCCAGGCGATGAGCTTCTTCACCTCGGCCATCACCTCCGGACCGATGCCGTCGCCGGGGAGAAGAAGGAGCTTCATGGTCGCCATGGATGGATCGCCTCACGTTTTCAAAAGCGCGCGGATTGCTATCCGGCGCGCGGGCGCTTGGCAAGGCGAGGATCAGGCGCGCGGATGCGCGCTGCGATAGACCTCAAGCAGCCGCTCGCTGTCGACCGCCGTATAGATTTGCGTGGTCGAGAGCGAGGCGTGGCCGAGCAGTTCCTGGATCGAGCGCAGATCGCCGCCGCGGACCAGCAGATGCGTCGCGAAGGAATGACGCAGCGCGTGCGGTGTCGCGCTGTCGGGCAGGCCGAGCGCGCCGCGCAGCCGCGCCATGGCGAGCTGGATGATGCGGGGACTGAGAACACCGCCCTTCGCGCCGCGAAAGATCGGTTCGTCCAGCGTCAGATCATACGGGCAGAGCGCGACATAGTCAGCGACGAGCTTTGCGACCTGCGGCAGGACCGGCACCATCCGCGCTTTGTTGCCCTTGCCGGTGACGATGATCACGTCGCCCGCCCCGGGGACAGGGATGGCGGCACGCGTCAAGCCCAGCGCTTCCGAGATGCGCAGGCCCGAACCGTAAAGCAGACCGAGCACGGCAGCGTCCCGCGCCAGCACCCAGGGCTCCCTTTCTTCGCCGGCGCGCAGATCGGCATCCGCAAATCGCTTCGCCTCCGCAGCCGCGATCGGCTTCGGCAGCGTCTTGGGGAGCTTCGGCGCACGCACCGCCGCAAGCGCGCCGACCTTGCCCTTGCCGTCGCGTTCGAGGAACCGCGCGAACGAGCGCATGCCCGCGAGCGCGCGCATCAGCGAGCGTGAGCCGATTCCAATGGAGCGCCGCGCCGCCATGAAGGCGCGCACGTCGCGCGGCGCGACCTCCGCCAAGACTGAAAGCGAGACCGGCCCGCCGAAGTGCTCGGCCAAAAACACCAGGAACTGCCGCGCGTCGCGCTCGTAGGCTTCGACGGTCTTGCCCGACATGCGCCGCTCGGCGCCGAGATGCGCGAGCCAGCGCGCGAGCTCGGCCACGACGTCGGGGGCAACCGGCTTCGCCTCCTCCAACGTCATGGGGGCCTGTCTTGACACGCTGCCTATATTCACCTCGCTTCGTTACCGAAGTCCCAAGGATCGGCCCTCTCATGGCGCTGCGCATCGTCGACGTTCTGGTGCCGGTCGCGCTCGACCATGCCTATTCGTATCGCGTGCCCGATGAACTGGCGCTCGCGGCCGGCGATGTGGTGTCCGTGCCGCTCGGGCCGCGCGAGGCGATCGGCGTGGTGTGGGACTGCGATGTCGCGGTGAGGCCGGGCCTGCATAACCGGCTGAAGGATGTCGAGGCAAAGCTTGATTTCCCTCGGCTGAAGCCCGAGCTGCGCCAGTTCATCGACTGGGTGTCGAACTACACGCTCTCGCCGCGCGGCATGGTGCTGCGCATGGCGCTGCGTATGGGCGAACTCGGTCCGGAGCGTGACCGCGTCGCCGTGCGCCTCTCCGGAAACGCGCCCACTCGCATGACCGCCGCGCGCCGCCGCGTGCTCGACGTGCTCGCGGACGGCTTGATGCGCAGCAAGCCGGAGGTCGCCAAGGATGCCGGCGTCTCGGTCGGCGTCGTCGACGGCCTGGTGGACGATGGCGCGCTGGAGACGGTCGCTTTGCCATCACAAACGGTCGCGCGCCCTCCCAATCCCGACCATCGCACCGCCGACTTCACGCCGGCGCAGCGGATGGCGGCCAACATCCTGCGCAACGCCGTCACGCAGGGTGGCTTTGCGGTCGACCTGCTCGACGGCGTCACCGGCTCGGGCAAGACCGAGGTTTATTTCGAGGCGGTCGCTGAGACGATCCGCAAGGGCCGGCAGTCGCTGATCCTGATGCCCGAGATTGCGCTCACCGGGCAGTTCCTCGATCGTTTCGCGGCACGCTTCGGCACGCGCCCGGCCGAATGGCATTCCGAGCTCTCGCCGCGTAAACGCGCGCGCACTTTCGCGGCGGTTTCGGCGGGCGACGTGAGCGTGGTCGTCGGCGCGCGCTCGGCGCTGTTCCTGCCCTATGCGGACCTCGGCCTCATCGTCGTCGATGAGGAGCACGATGCGGTCTACAAGCAGGAGGACGGCGTGCACTATCACGCGCGCGACATGGCGGTCGTGCGCGCACGCATCGCCGATATCCCGATCGTGCTGGCCTCGGCGACGCCCTCGATCGAGACCGTGGTCAATGCGCGGCGCGGCCGCTATCGGCGGCTCGCGCTCAACCAGCGCTTCGGCGGCCAGAAGGAGCCCGCGATCGAGGCGATCGATCTGCGCCGCGAGGGCCCGCCGCGCACGCGCTTCATCGCGCCGCGCCTCGCCGAAGCCGTCAACCTCGCGCTGGAGCGCGGCGAGCAGGCGCTTCTATTTCTCAACCGACGCGGCTATGCGCCGCTCACGCTGTGCCGCGCCTGCGGTTTCCGGCTCAACTGTCCGAACTGCGACGCCTGGCTGGTCGATCACCGCTTCAAGCGCGCGCTCGTCTGCCACCACTGCGGCTACACCAAGCCGCCGCCGCCGAAGTGCCCGAAATGCGAGGCGCCAGACAGCTTCGTCGCCTGCGGGCCGGGCGTGGAGCGCCTGGAAGAGGAAGTTCAGGTTCTCTTTCCGAACAAGCGTGTTCTGGTGCTGTCGAGCGATCTGATCGCATCGCTCGAGCGCATGCGCGAGGAATTCAAGTCAATCGAACAAGGCGAGATCGACATCGTCATCGGCACGCAGCTCGTCGCCAAGGGCCACCATTTCCCGAAACTCAACCTCGTCGGGGTGGTCGATGCCGATCTCGGTCTCGGCTCCGGCGATCCGCGCGCGACCGAGCGCACGTTCCAGCTCCTGCATCAGGTGATCGGCCGCGCCGGGCGCGACAAGGGCCACAGCGTCGGCTATCTGCAAACCCATCAGCCCGAGCATCCGGTGATGAAGGCGCTGATCGCGCAGGACCGCAAAGCCTTCTACGACAGCGAGATCGAGGCGCGCGAAAAGGCGCATTATCCGCCGTTCGGACGGCTCGCGAGCCTGCTCGTGACCGGCCCGGAGAAAGGCGCGACGGAGGGCTACGCGCGCCGTCTCGCCGCGGTTGCGCCGATCGACGAGCAGGTGCGCGTTCTCGGGCCGGCGGAAGCGCCGCTTGCGGTGCTGCGCGGACGCCATCGATTCCGGCTGATGGTGAAGTCGGCGCGCAACTTCGATCTGTCGGCCTACCTGCGCGAATGGGCCGCCGCCGCGCCGAAAAAGGCCGGCGGCATCAAGCTCGACGTCGACGTCGATCCGCAGAGTTTCCTCTGACTTTCTTCACGTCGGCTCGGGCGGCACCGGCTCGTTCGACGTCAGCAGCACGCAACCGGACGCCGCGAAAATGAGCGCAAAGCCGACAAGGTCCGGGATCGTCGGCCGCTCGCCGAAGAGCAGGACCGACGCAACGACGCCGATCATCGGAACGCTCAGCACGCCGAGCGACGCCGTCATCGCCGGGACGCGCATGATGATGTCGAACCAGAGCAGGTAAGCAACGCCCGATCCGACGATGCCGACGAAGACTACGCCCAGCAGCGCCGGCAGATGCAGCGGCCACAGATGCGGCCAGCCTTCGAAAAAAGGAAGGCCGCACGTCACGACCACAAATCCGACGATCAACTGCCATGCCGCCACCGTGATGGGATCGCCGTCGATCTGCGCCCATTTCAGATAGACCGTCCCGGCCGCCCAGCTCATGGCGGCGGCGATCGCCAGCATGATGCCGCCCGGCAGCCCGGCGCCGGCGAGCGGCCAGATCAGCACCGCCATGCCGGCGACGCACAACGCAAGCGCTGCGCCGCGCGCCAGATTCAGCCGTTCGCCCAAAATCGGCCGCGCCAGTAGGCTCGCCCAGATCGGCATCGTGTAGGCGAGGATGACGACGCGCGAGGTGCCGGCAGTCAATTGCGCGAAGGACGCGAGCACGCTGAAGCCGACGATATTGAGCACTCCCGCCACTGCGACGTGAACGCGCGCGGTTGCGCCCGTGACACTGAGCGTGCGCCGCTGCAACGCCAAGATCACGAACAAGGTCGCGGCGCCGAGCCCCATGGTGACGAAGCGCATGCTGAACGGCGGCATTTCGAAAAGCGTGAAGCGCATCGCCGGCCAGGTGAGGCCCCACGCGACCGTCAAGCCCACAAGCATCAGCTTGGCCGTGAGGTCACGATTTCGGTCTGGCACGCGGCGGCCTGGTAAGAGGATGAGTTCAAGAAACAGCGGATGCGGCCGGAGCGGCTCGGCACTCCGCTTTTAGCCTCCCGCGCCCGCGCCGCAATGGAGCTTGAGCCGCATTGCCAGTCATGCCGGCCGGTGCGCTGCGGTGGAACATGTTGCAGCGCACGGTGTTATCTAGCCGCCGGAAGGCCGGATCGCTCGGAGGCTGACCATGGACCTCGACATGCACCACGCCATCGCCGGAAAGCTTGAGGCCGGGAAAGCGGCGGGTTGGCTCTCGGAATATCTGGTCGCCTGGCACGGAGCGCACGGGCAGCTCGCGCCAAGCGTCACGGTCTGGCGCACCCATGATCAAAACGACGACGCCGTGAAGGCCTATGTGAACGGACTGTTATCCGACCTGGTCTCCGCGCGCGACATCGTCATCGCGGATGTGTGAACGCGCACGGCGTCTGCTGAACGACATTGACAGCCAATATTCAGCCATCGTGTGCATTGATAGGAGATGAGGGTGACTTAACGGATGCGCCTCGCATCCCTTGTGGGAGAAGCGTCATGTTGCGCTCAATTGTCGTCGCTGCCGCGGTCGCGGCTCTCGGCCTGACCTTGGTGACTACCGATGCATCCGCCCGCGGTCCGGGCGGATTTCGTGGAAGCTTTCGCGCCGGACCGTCTTTCGCGCGTGGACCGTCCTTCCGTGCAGGACCCAGCTTCGCGCGCGGACCGGGCTTCCGTTTCGCCGGACCACGCCGCTTCTATGGCGCGCGTCGTTTCGGCTTCGTCGGACTGCCGCTGGTCGGGGGCTACCCGTATTACAACGGCTACGACAACTGCGTGACGCGCGTTCCGACGCCGTTCGGCTGGCGTTGGGTCAACACCTGCGACGACTACTACCCCTACTGATACGCAAGCTCTGTTGAGGCGCGAGCCGGTGCTCGCGGCGCTACGGCGCCGCGGGCTTTCCGCGCGCAGCATTCGAACACGCGCGGCGCTCCGTTGAGGAGGTCGACCCGCGTCCCGTCCGGATAGACGAGATAGCGCGCGACGACTCGCGTGCCGCCGCCCGCGGCGTCCTCCCCCTCGACCACGAATTTGGTCCCGGCCGGAAAACGGCTGGGCAATTTACGCATTGCGGCCATACACACTCCTCCTGACACCACATTGATCTGAAGGCTCAATACGGCGTGATGACAGCCGTTCCGGGGCACGGCTCCTTATCCTCATATTCCACAGGCTCGAACCGTCCCGCCGAAAAGCCCTGCCTCAGGCGCTTCAGCGCCCCATTCCGCTGGTTCTCGCCCGGAACCGCCTTACATGGTAGGAAGCGCCCGACCCGGATCGCCGCCATGACCGCACCGCTGAAAACCATTGAAGGGACAAGCGATATCACGCCCGTGATGCGCGACATCGGAGCCCGCGCGAGCGCCGCGACGCGTCTGCTCGCGCTCAGCCCCACGGCGCAGCGCAATCGGGCGCTTGGCGCCATGGCGCAATCCATTCGCGACAGCGAGGCCGGTATCCTCGCGGCCAACGCCGAGGATGTCGCCGAGGCGAAATCAGGCGGCGCGACGGCGGCTTTCATCGATCGCCTGACGCTCGATGAAAAGCGGGTGGCCGCGATGGCCGGCGGCATCGAGATCGTGCGCGATCTCAAGGACCCGGTCGGCACCGTGACGGAGAGCTGGACCCGCCCGAACGGCATGACGATCGAGCGCGTGCGCGTGCCGCTCGGCGTTATCGGCGTGATCTACGAGAGCCGACCGAACGTCACGGCGGATGCCGCCGTGCTCTGCCTCAAGGCCGGCAACGCCGTGATCCTGCGCGGCGGCTCGGAAAGCTTCCGCTCCGCGCGCGCGATCCATGCGGCGCTGGTTGAAGGCTTGCGCGCCGCCGACTTGCCCGACGACGCGATCGCGCTGGTGCCGACGCGCGACCGCGCCGCGGTCGGGCTGATGCTCGCGGGCCTCGACGGCACGATCGACGTGATCGTGCCGCGCGGCGGCAAGGGCCTCGTCGCCCGCGTACAGGCGGAAGCGCGTGTTCCGGTGTTCGCTCATCTCGAAGGCGTCGTGCACGTCTATGTCGACAAGAGCGCCGACCTCGCGATGGCGAAAGAGATCGTGCTCAACGCCAAGATGCGCCGCACCGGCGTGTGCGGCGCGGCCGAGACGCTGCTGGTCGACCGCGCGGCCGCGACCGTGATGCTCAAGCCGCTGGTCACGATGCTGCTCGATGCCGGCTGCGAGGTGCGCGGCGACGCCGATGTCCAAAAGGCCGACCCGCGCGCGAAACCCGTGACCGAGGAAGACTGGCCGGCCGAATATCTCGACGCCGTGATCGCCGCGAAGGTCGTCGACGGCGTCGATGCGGCGATCGCCCACATCGAGCGCTATGGCTCGCACCACACCGACGCGATCGTCGCGGCGGACCAGAAGGCCGCCGATCAATTCCTCAACGAGGTGGACTCGGCGATCGTGCTGCACAACGCCTCGACGCAATTCGCCGACGGCGGCGAGTTCGGCTTCGGCGCCGAGATCGGGATCGCCACGGGACGGATGCATGCGCGGGGGCCGGTCGGCGTCGAGCAGCTCACGACGTTCAAGTACCGCATTCGCGGGACGGGGCAAGTCAGGCCATAGTTCTCTCCGCGAGCGCGGTGTTACCCTCTCCCCTTGAGGGAGAGGGTGGCGCGCGCAGCGCGCCGGGTGAGGGGTTCTTCTTCTTTGAGCACATCGGCAAAGAACCCCTCGCCCGGCTCGCGGCTTCGCCGCTCGCCACCCTCTCCCTCAAGGGGAGAGGGTCACGGAGCCCGTGGCGCGATCCGCCTCCCACTCCATGCGCGCGGCCTCCGCATCGGCCTGCTCGGCGGCTCGTTCAACCCGCCGCATGAGGCCCATCGCGCCGCGAGCCTCCACGCCATGAAGCGGCTCGGACTCGACCGCGTCTGGTGGCTTGTGACGCCGGGCAATCCGCTCAAGGCGACCGACGACCTGCCGCCCTTGGACGAGCGCGTGGCCGCCGCGCGCGCGGTCGCGAACCACCCGCGCATCGACGTGACCGACATCGAGGCACGGCTTGGGACGCGCTATTCGATCGATACGCTGCGCGCGCTCAAGCGCCGTTACAAAGGCACGCATTTCGTCTGGCTGATGGGGGCCGACAACCTGCTCAATTTCCATCGTTGGAAATCCTGGAAGGCGATTGCGGCCGTCGTGCCGATTGCCGTGATCGATCGCGGCCTTGTCGGCCTGCGCGCCTTCGCGGCGCGAGCGCCACGCGCGCTTTCCCGCTGGCGGCTGCCCGAAGGAGCGGCGAATCACCTTGCGCTCAGAAAACCGCTGGCGTGGCTGTTCCTGCACGGGCTGCGGCTGCCACTATCCTCGACGGCGCTGCGTGCCGCACAGGTGTCACATAAAGGTCGCGCAAAGGCCCGAAAACAGGACATTAGAACGGCGGGAGGTTGAAACCATTAACTGCCCGCGCCTATCTTAGTCGCAGGCCCCGGGCAGGGTGCCCGGGGTGATGAGCCGAAAGGATCAACAGCCCTGTCCAGCACTGTGCTCTCTCGGGCAGCCCGTTTAAAGCCCGTACCGGTCTCCAAGGCGCGTCCTGACCCTGAGGAGACCCTTCGCCTCGTCCTCGCGAGCCTCGACGACATGAAGGCCGAGGACACCATCTCAATCGATCTCCGCGGCAAGTCGACGATCGCAGACACCATGGTGGTGACCTCAGGCAGGTCGAACCGTCATGTCGGTGCGGTCGCCGATCGTGTCGTCGAAGATCTCCGCAAAGCCGGCGCGCCGAGACTGCGCGCGGAAGGCATGCCGCATTGCGACTGGGTGCTGATCGACGCGGGCGACGTCATCGTCCACGTCTTCCGGCCCGAAGTGCGCGCCTTCTACGATCTGGAGAAGATGTGGGGGCCGGTCGGGCCGAACCGCCGCCAGGCGAGCTGAAAGATTTGTTTGTGAGCATGATCTGATCCGAAAACCGGTTCCCACTTTTCGGGATCATGCTCTAGCCTGCGGCCATGCGGATCGTCGTCGCGGCTGTTGGTCGATTGAAACGCGGACCCGAGCGCGATCTTGCCGAGCGCTATCGCGACCGTGCGGCGAAATCCGGCCGCATCATCGGCATCCGCTCCGTTGAGGTCGTCGAGATCGCCGAGAGCCGCGCGCGCGAGGCGCAGCGGCGCATGCTGGAAGAATCGATCGCGCTTGCAAACATCATCCCTGGCGGCGCCGCCGTCGTCCTGCTCGACCCGCGCGGCGAGAACCTTGACAGTCCCTCGCTGACGGCGCGCCTGCACGGTTGGGGCGATGCGGGGCGCGCCGACATCGCGTTCGTGATCGGCGGGCCGGATGGGCTTGCGCCAAGCCTCGCCGAGAAGGCCACGATCCGCCTGGCCTTCGGGGCCGCCACATGGCCGCATCAGATGGTCCGGATCATGCTTCTGGAGCAGCTCTACCGAGCCGTCACGATCCAGTCGGGGCACCCCTACCATCGCGAATAGGCGGGATTTGCAGCAACATCACGGAGTTGTGACCCCGAAGGGTCCCAGCGCGCCGCGCAACCAAAAAGCGCGCCCAATTGCGCCTGGGTCGCAAAGGTTAATGGTTCGTCAATGAACTTCGTGCGTATTTTGCAATCGATGATCCTGTTCCGCACAGGCCCGAAAACGGTGCGCCGCTACTTGTTGGCGAGCGCGCTTGGCGGTGTCCTGATCCTCGCGACCGCGGTCCAGGCCCAGCAGCCGCCGCTCCAGATCGCGCCGGCCCAACCGCAGACGACCGGGGTGGCGGTCGCGCCCGAGGCCGCCAAAGGCGCGCGCCGGGAGGAACTCGACAAGATCCGCGCCGACCAGAAACGGACCGCCGAGACCGAAGCGCGGCTCAAAGCCGAGCTCGATGCGGTAGGCGAGGACCGGCGCAAGCTCAACCAGCTTCTGATCTCCTCCGCGGCGGCGACGCGCGCCGTGGAAGAACGCACCGCCGCGGCCGAAAAGCGCCTCGCGGACCTCTCCGGCAGCGAAGAAACGATCCGAAAATCGCTCGCGAGCCGCCGATCGGTCATTGCCGAGGTGCTGGCCGCCCTGCAGCGCATCGGCCGCCATCCCCCGCCGGCGCTGATGGTAAGCCCGGAGGACGCGCTGACGTCGGTGCGGACGGCCATTCTGCTCGGCGCAGTGCTGCCGGACATGAAGGTCGAGGTCGACACCCTGGTGGCGGACCTGGCCGCGCTGGTCCGGGTGCGCGCGGACATTGGCGCCGAACGGGAGGCGCTCGGCCGTGATCTCGCCGCACTTTCGCAGGAAAGAACACGGATGACGCTGCTCATCCAGGAGCGCCAGCGCAAGCAGGCCGAGACCGAAAAGGCGCTCGATAGCGAGCGCATCCGCTCCGTCCAGCTTGCCCGCCAGGCCGACAATCTGAAGGATTTGATCTCCCGCCTGGAGCAGGAGATCGCCTCATCCGCGCGCGCCGCAACGGCCGCCCGCGCCGGAACCGAGAAACCCGATCCGAAAGGGAGCCTTGCGGCCCTCAACGATCCGGGGCGCCTTGCGCCCGCGATCGCCTTTGCCTCGGCCAAGGCTTTGCTGCCGCTCCCCGTGAACGGCATCAAGATCAGGGCCTTCGGCGACGCCGACGGCCTCGGCGGAACCGAAAAGGGACTCTCGGTCACCAGCCGCGCCGGCGCCCAGGTCACCGCGCCCTGCGACGGCTGGGTGGTCTATGCGGGTCCGTTCCGCTCCTACGGACAACTCTTGATCCTGAATGCCGGGGGCGGGTATCATATCCTCCTAGCCGGAATGGAACGGATTTCGGTGGATCTCGGTCAGTTCGTGCTGACCGGAGAGCCAGTGGCGGTGATGGGGGGCGGGCCGCAATCGGCCGCTGCCGTCGCGATCGGCTCTAGTCAACCGGTACTGTACATCGAGTTTCGCAAGGACGGGTCGCCCGTCGATCCCAGCCCCTGGTGGGCTATAACCGAAAACGAAAAGGTTCGCGGATGATACGGAAAACTTCGTTGGTTCTGCTCGGCGCGGCGGCCGGCGTGGCGCTCACCCTCTACGCCACCCAGCCCCGGATGCTGATCGTCGGGTCGAGTGCGAAGGCCGCTGCCGCGGACACCTATCGGCAGCTCAATTTGTTCGGCGACGTGTTCGAGCGCGTGCGCGCCGATTACGTCGAAAAGCCCGACGACGCCAAGCTGGTCGAATCCGCCATCAACGGCATGCTCAATGCCCTTGATCCGCATTCGAGCTACATGGACCCGAAGAGCTTCCGCGACATGCAGGTGCAGACGCGCGGCGAGTTCGGCGGCCTCGGCATCGAGGTGACGATGGAAGACGGCCTCGTGAAGGTCGTGGCGCCGATCGACGACACGCCCGCCGCCAAGGCCGGCGTGATGTCGAACGACATCATCACGCAGCTCGACGGCGAGCAGGTGCAGGGGCTGACCCTGAACCAGGCGGTCGACAAGATGCGCGGCCCGGTCAACACCAAGATCAAGCTGACTATCATGCGCAAGGGTCAGGACAAGCCGATCGAGGTCTCGATCACGCGCGACGTCATCCGGGTCCGTTCGGTCCGCATGCGCATCGAGGGCGACGACGTCGGCTTCATCCGCATCACGCAGTTCAACGAGCAGACCTCTGAAGGCCTGAAGAAAGCCATCAGCGATATCCTGGCGCAGATCCCGAACGACAAGCTGCGCGGTTACATCATCGACCTGCGCAACAATCCGGGCGGACTGCTCGATCAGGCGATCTCGGTCTCCGATGCCTTCCTGGAGCGCGGCGAGATCGTCTCCACCCGCGGCCGCAACGCCGAGGAAACCCAGCGCTACAGCGCACGCCCCGGCGATCTCACCAAAGGCAAGCCGATCATCGTGCTGATCAATGGCGGCTCGGCCTCGGCGTCCGAGATCGTCGCCGGCGCCCTGCAGGATCACAAGCGCGCGACCATCCTCGGCACGCGCTCGTTCGGCAAGGGCTCGGTGCAGACCATCATCCCGCTCGGCTCCGGCAACGGCGCGCTGCGGCTCACCACGGCGCGCTACTACACGCCGTCGGGCCGCTCGATCCAGGCCAAGGGCATCGTGCCGGAGATCGAAGTGCTCCAGGACGTGCCGGAGGAGCTCAAGAGCCGCGCCGACACCAAGGGCGAAGCCTCGCTGCGCGGTCACCTGAAGGTACAGGAAGGCGAGGAGCAGACCGGCTCGCAGTCCTACATTCCGCCCGAGACCAAGGACGACAAGGCGTTGCACGCCGCGCTCGACCTCTTGCGCGGGGTCACCACCAACCCGGCCTTCCCGCCGAACCCGAAGGCGGCGCAAGCGCCAAACTGAACTCGACGCTTTCAATCGAACTTTCGTCGGGGCGGCCCCGACGCATTTTGGCTCGGCCGTTACGGTAAACGATCGGTTAACGCCTGCCCGTTAGCCTTGCCGGATCAATGGGGATTCGATCCGTGGCGAGCGACGATCTCAGCGCGCCCCTTGGACAGGGCACTAGGAAGAAGAAGAGGCGATTCAGGCTGCCTGTCGCCCCGTCGCGGATCATCGCCGGCGCGCTCGGTCTTTGCGTCACGGCGCTGATCGGATCGGCATTGTTCATGGACGACCCGTTCGGCGGCGAGCCGGTGGCGATCGTCAGCGCCGAAGCGCTAACGCCCGCACAGCCGAAGAAAACCACCGACGCCGTCACGCCGCTTGTGCCGGGCAAGCCGGACCCGACCATCCCGCCGACAACACTCACCGCGACCGACCGGCCCTCGAGCGACGCGCACACCATCACCATCATCGATGGCTCGACTGGCAGGCGGCAGGACGTCCAGGTCGTCGCACCGAGCGACATCAAAGCCGCCGCCAGGCCGGGCGCCAACATCGATCAACGCCTGATCGAGACGTCGCGTCACGGCGCGATCCCGAAGATCGCCGCCGATGGCGCGCGTGCGTCCGAAGTCTACGCACGCCCGGTCAAGCCGCAGAGCGGCCGTCCCGACGGGCCGCGCATTGCGATCGTGATCGGCGGGCTCGGCATCGGGGCGAACTTAACCTCCGAGGCGTTCGCCAAGCTGCCGGCGCCCGTCACATTCGCATTCGCGCCCTACGGCACCGACCTCGACCGCTGGGTCGCGCGGGCGCGCGGCGAAGGCCACGAGGTGCTGCTGCAGGTCGGCATGGAGCCGTTCGATTATCCGGACAATGACCCGGGGCCGCAGACGCTGCTCACGTCGGCGCCAGCCGACCAGAACATCGACCGCCTGCAATGGTTCATGAGCCGCTTCCAGGGCTATGTCGGCATCACCAATATGATGGGCGCGCGCTTCACCGCGACCGACAAGGCGTTCGCGCCGGTGTTGAGCGAGATCGCCAAGCGCGGCCTCATCTACTTCGACGACGGCACCTCGCCGCGCAGCCTGGCGAGCCAGATTTCCGGCGCCAACAGCGCCGCATTCGCCAAGGCCGACGTCGCGCTCGATGCCGCGCCCTCATCCGCCGAGATCGACGCAGCGCTGGCGCGTCTCGAAGCGGTGGCGCGCGCTCGCGGCAGCGCCGTCGGCTTTGCAACGGCGCTGCCGGTCACGATCGACCGCATCGCCCAATGGGCGAAGGCCGCGGAGGCGCGCGGCATCACGCTCGTGCCAGTGAGCGCGATCGCGAACAAGCCGAAGTCGAGCTGAATATCCTACTCCGTCATGGCCGGGCTTGACCNNTGACCCGGCCATCCACGTCTTGAATTGATGACATCAAGTCGTAGATGCCCGGCACAAGGCCGGGCATGACGAAAGCGATCCATCATGTCCCCCTACGCCTCCCTCCCCTATCGCCCCTGCGTCG
>PLJS01000056.1 GCA_003140315.1 Hyphomicrobiales bacterium | reverse complement strand
CGGCCTGGACCCAACTGCGACATCGACGCCAGGCTTGTATGTACTGCAAAACCAGACGCTCCCGAACGCGATCCAGATCGCACACGGCCAAAGCGCGACGTTGTAGTTTCCACTGACCAGAGCCATTGAGCGGTATTGGGGGTAAGTGCCATGGCGCGTGCGCAACAGCCGACGATACTGGTGATCGGGTTACGCCACGGAGAGGCGCGGGACTCAATCGCGCATTCCTCAGCGATACACGATCTCGCAAACCCGCCAGCATTTGCTCATCTCAAAGAGGTCCTCGGTTCTGAGGGCCCCTTCCATATCGATCCAGAACAGGACCGCGCTATCAGGAGGCCTTTCGTGATCCACGCGTCGCGCATCGCGAAAAGATATTTGGACGTGACTGTTGCAAAAAGTCCATCGAGAGCGACGATGGAGACGAAGGTCTGTATCGCTTTGATTAGACCGCAGAGGGCCCCTAGAATCAGCAACCAAGCGAGGCCGTAAAGGAATACGCGTTTCATTTTGCCAACTCTCAAAAGCAACCGCGGAACGTCTGCGCGATGCCAAAGTCTTTCCTATCGCCCCCCCTGAGGCACAATCTCTGTCGTTGGCTGCGCGGAACGTCGGCATATCCGCATATGCGGCTGGCAGCTTTGGAACAAGATAATACGTCGGTTGCCCATGGGCGCGGAAGGGGGCGCGAAGTCTCTTCCTGGCCCGAAGCGGCGGTGCCGCCACGTCCGCGATTCCGTCGCTATCAGATCAGAAGCGGACTCATTCTACTCACTGCGAGTATTTCGCATTTTGACCCATCTCGGACATTGGGCCTGTCGACCAGCCGACGCTCGCTGCGTGCGAACGCCTGCCGCGACGCGGCTTGAGCGCCCTTGCCAATTCATGGTCCGTCCGGCAGCATCGTTGTGCTGCGCGCTGCAAGCCAGGATCGGCAACGCGCACAAATCGCGTGCCGTTGCGAAGGGAAAATATTGGTGGCTTCAGCTTCGATTGAGATTGCCAAGCACACTCTGATGTCCGGCGGAATCGTCCTGGCCATTGGGATCGCCACCGGCCTGCTGGCCGACAAGATCAAGATTCCCGACGTACCGGTTTTTCTAATCGTCGGCATGGCGATCGGACCGGAAGCGCTGGGGCTGATCGACATCAGGGCGGATTCAGCGTTCAACCAGATCATCCTGCTGTTCGGCGCGAGCTACATTCTTTTCGATGGTGGCGCGTCGCTGCGATTCGGCGTCCTGAAGCAAGTCTGGATTACGATTGTCGTGATCTCGACCGTCGGCGTGCTGATCACGGCAGCCATCACCGGCATTGCGGCGTTTTACGTTCTCGGCGTGCCAGCGGTCGTGGCGTTGCTGCTCGGCGCAACGCTTGCTTCGACCGATCCGGCGACGCTAGTTCCAATATTCCGGCAGGTTCACATTCGCGCTCGGGTGGCACAAACGGTGATGAGCGAGTCGGCGTTCAACGACGCCACGGGCGCCATCGCAATGTTTGCGGTGCTGGGCGTGGCAATGGGGACCGGCGAATTCTCGTTGACGTCATCTATCCTCGAACTGTTCAAGCAGTCGATCATCGGCATTGTCGCGGGCGCCGCGCTCGGATACCTGGCCGCCCTGCTTGTGGCGCATGAACGACTGGCATTCCTCGCGGAATATGCGCCGGTGGTGACGTCTGTGGCCGCCATTGGCGCCTATTTCGCAGCCGATGGCTTGCAGTCCAGCGGCTTCATGGCGGTGTTTGTCTTCGGCATTGTGATAGGAAATAAGGACTCGTTCGGCTTTAAGATGGGAGCGGACGAGCAACGAAAACTCGAAGAGTACGTGTCAACCACGGCCTTCATCTCGCGTTTGTTCATTTTTATTCTCGTCGGTGCCCAGGTCGATTTCGGTCTGATGGGTCAATACCTGGTAGGCGGCGTCATTGTGGTTACCATCTTGATGCTGGTCGCCCGGCCGATAACGGTTTTCTTGTGTGCACTACCTGACCGGCATGCACGATGGAGCTTCAACGAGATGCTGTTCATGTGCTGGACGCGCGAGACCGGTGTGATTCCGGGCGCATTGGCTGGCCTGTTGCTGGGAATAAAGGCGCCCGGTGCCAAGATGATAGCGTCCGTCACATTTGTCGCTATTCTGATGACGATCCTGATCCAGGCGCCGACGACAAAATGGCTGGGCGGCAGGCTTGGACTTCTGGACGGTGCGAACCGCTGAACGATTTGCTTCATTTATTTATGGCCGCGTATCCGTCAGACTCGTGAAATACCGGAGGCGTATTTGCGGCGCCGTGTCTTAAGGGATTATGGATGAGCGCGACGACAATGGCCGGCGGCCACAGGGTGGGTGCGCCGCGCGGCGGCTTAGGCGCACTGGCATTCGGCGCGCTCGGAGTCGTCTACGGCGACATAGGTACAAGCCCTCTCTACACCATGAAGACCGCGCTCGAATGGGGCGGCGGTGCGACGCCCGAGGTCGCGATCGGCATGCTGTCGCTGATCGTGTGGACGCTCTTGATCACCACATCAATCAAGTATGTCGCCGTGGTGATGCGGGCCGACAATGACGGCGAGGGCGGCATCCTGGCGCTGATGTCGCTGCTCGGCATCAAGCACGGCGACCGTCTTGGCGTGATCGCGATTGGCGTGCTCGGCGCAGCGCTGCTTTATGGTGATGGAGCGATCACGCCGGCGATTTCGGTGCTGAGCGCGCTGGAGGGGCTCAAACTTCCGATCCCGGCCATCACGCCTTACGTGGTGCCGCTGTCGGTCGCGGTTCTGCTCGCGGTCTTCGCGCTCCAGCCGCTGGGCAGCGCGCGCATCGGAAAGCTGTTCGGGCCCATAATGACGGTGTGGTTCGTCACCATCGGGGTGCTCGGAATTGGCGGCGTGATAAGCCACCCAGGCGTGCTGGTCGCGCTCGACCCGCGTTACGGCTTTGCCTATCTGTTCACGCATGGCTTCACTGGATTTCTGGTTCTCGGCGCGGTGTTCCTGTGCGCGACAGGAGCCGAAGCGCTCTATGCCGACATGGGCCACTTCGGGCCGCAGCCGATCCGGCTCGGCTGGTATGGTCTGGTACTCCCGACCTTGCTCCTGAACTACGCCGGGCAGACGGCGGTGGTGGTCGAAGGCGCGGTCCCGGCCGGGGCCAATCCATTCTTCGTGCTCTGTCCGCCGCTGCTTCAGGTGCCGCTGGTGGCGCTCGCGACCGTTGCGACGATCATCGCCAGCCAAGCTATCATTAGCGGCGCTTTTTCGATGACGCGGCAGGCGATCCAGTTGGGGCTGTGTCCGCGCCTGCACATCACGCAGACTTCGGCGGAGGGTTACGGCCAGATTTATGTGGGCTTCGTCAACTGGACGCTGATGGTGCTCACGCTTGGGCTGACGATCGCGTTCCGCTCGTCCGACAACCTTGCGGCTGCATTCGGCATCGCGGTGTCGCTGACCATGCTTCTGACCTCGATGCTGATGTTCCTGACGATGCGCGAGATCTGGGGTTGGAGCCTGCCGGTCAGCCTCGTCGTCGCCGGACTTTTCGTGATCGTCGACCTAACGTTTGTTACCGCCAACATGATGAAGGTATTCGAGGGTGGGTTCGTGCCGCTCGTCGTCGCTGCCGTGATCTTCCTTCTCATCTGGACTTGGCGGCGCGGCCGCGAACTCATGCTGCAAAAGCTTGAGCGCGATACCATGCCTCTCTCCGACTTCATTACCCAGGTTCACGACAAATCGCGCGTGCCCGGGACGGCCATCTACCTGACCAGCCGGACCGACGTTGTGCCGGTGCCATTGCTGCACAATCTCAAACACAACAAGGTTATTCATCGGCGCATCGTGCTGCTGCACGTCGTGACCGACAACGTTCCCTACGTCGCGGCGGATGAGCGCATCCAGATCGCCGATCTGACGGACAATTTCTACTCGGTGGTCGTTCGTTATGGCTTCATGGAGCAACCCAACATTCCCAAGGCGCTCGACGCCTGCGGGGCGAAGCAGTTGCATTTCGACCTGATGGACACCTCGTTCTTCGTTGGCCGGATGACGATCGTTCCGGCCAGGGCGTCGCGGTTGGGCCGGATCAGGACGAAGGTGTTCGAAGCGATGCATCGCAATGCTCTGGCGGCAACCGAGTTCTTCCGCATCCCGCCCAATCGCGTCATCGAGCTCGGGGGCCAAATCGAGATCTAAGAGCCATGCGTTTCGTGACGAACCGACTAGCCCCGCTGCTACGCAGCGCAATGTATGCATTGCGCGGTGGGTTCCTGGTGCGGCCGTTGCTGATCTCGATCGCGCTCGGCCTTCTCGGCGCGGGGTTTTCCTTCCTCGAAGAGGTGGTCCCCGCCCTGAGCGCGTGGGTACCCACGGTGCTGTTTCCCTCCCATGCCGACCCCCAGGTCGCCCAGATCATCCTTGCTTCGATCGCGGGCGCGATCATGACGGTTGTGTCGATCGTTTTCGCCATCCTGCTGATGACGCTCACGCTCGCGTCCATGCAGTTTTCCCCGAGGATCCTTGTGAGCTTCGTCAGGGATCGTGTGACGCAATGGACGCTCGGTATCTTCCTCGGCACGTTCGCCTATTGTGTGGCCGCATTGCCCGCCGCGCGCGCCCTCCCGCAACCGTTTGCCCCGGTAGCCACGGTTACCGGCGCCATGTTGCTCGCGCTGACCTGCGTTGCGTGGCTGATCTTCTTCATTCAGCACATCGCGCAGTCGATCAGCGTCAACCACATCGTCGATCGGATCGCCCGCGAAACGGAAGACGTGATCGACGACATCATGCCAAACCCGCAGCGACACATCTATGAGACGACTGGCGTGCCGTTCGATGGCAGCGAGCGCGAGGTTCCGGTCGAGAACACGGTCTCCGGCTACATCCGCTATGTCGATACCGGGCGCCTGCTCGATCTCGCGAAGGTCTTCAAGGTGCGGGTGCGCATGCTCCGCCGGGTCGGGCATTTCGTACCGGCGGGCGTCGCGCTGTTCCGCGTCGCTCCAGGGGAACGGCTCGATCCTGACCGCGCCCGCGAACTGCTTTCGACCTTCGACAACGGACCGACGCGGACCATGCAGCAGGATGCCGAGTTTGGAGTCATCCAGATCGTCGACATCGCGCTCAGGGCGATTTCACCCGCGGTCAACGACCCGAGCACCGCCATCACCTGCATCGATCAACTCGGGCGAATCCTGATCCGATTCGTGAACCGCAAGCTTCCGACCTCGCTGCTTTGCGATCCGCCGCATGTCGTCAGGGTCATTGTCCCGTGGATCGGGATCGAGGGCCTTCTCGATACGGCATTCGAGCAAATTCGCCATTACTCCGCGTCGGACGTGGCGGTCAGTTTGCGGCTCTTGCGCGCCTTCGACGACATTGCATCAACGTGCCACGACCTGCGCATCATCGGCCTGCTCGTCGTGCGCGGCCGGCGGGTCGTCGCGGGTTGCGCCGAGCGACTGGGCCCGGACCAGATTGAGAAGCTTCAGCAGCGGCTGAGCGCGCTCGAAGCCCGGATAACTCCCTCCACTGTCGAAAGTTCACTTCAGGCGAGCAATACGAACGGCGCACCACCGGCCTAGCTATCGGCTGGTCTCGCTGATCGACGAATTCAACGCATCAGGCCACGAATTGCACTGATCGCCTTGATCAATTGTCCGCCTGTGGCCCACTTCGACAAATCGCGGCGACGCAGCAATTCAGTCGCTCGAACGTTTATGAATTCTCTATATTGCATGCGTCTCTTCCATCTCGATCGCCTATGTGGTTTTGCCCATCTTAGGGCTTGGTCGCCTACTCAAACCTCGCGAGGAGGCTTCGCGACGGACGCACGGGGAGGCGCGTCATGACCGGTCGTTTCGCTCGCAACCTCGATCAACTGGTTCTGCCCGCGCCGGTTGTGGTGGGGATGGTCCTTGTCGTCGCACTGTTCGCCAAAGGCGGTCATTCGTTATGGTCAATCGGTGGGATGGCCGTATTCTATGTGCTGTTCATCGTTGTGCGCTTGATCAAACAACGAGTCTTCATCGAACGTGCGACGACGACAAGCCGGCCGATCCTGTCGCTCGTGCTGACCGGACCGGTGAAGTCGTCGAGCCAGGCCTCGCCGGTCCTGCCGCGCGATCGCGAGCCTCTGCCGCATGGCAGAGCACCGTTACGAGAGGCGGCTTAACATTGTTGTGGATCGCACAGGGAACGTGTCCACCATCCTTGCTCGACCATGGAGAATTCAGATGAATCAGAAACTCTCTGCCCTAGCGTCCATCCTCAGCTCCGCAGCTCTAGGCGCCCGGAGGTTTTTGGCTAATTCATCGCGTACGCGGCCCGCCGCTGAGGTGAGAACCTATCGACCTGAAAGGCATTATATGCGAGGCCCCGGGCCAAAATGGCGCGAGAAGTATGCTCAGGTTTCCACTCGACGGTAGGAAGATCGCGAACTTCAGCTGATGGAAGTTGGACTTTGAGGTATCACTGCAATTGATTGCACGCTAGTCTTGAACTCGGCACGCTTCCACATAGAAACAGCGAGAAGAGGCTCTGATCATGAGACCCGCGAACAAGGCGCGCCGGGCTATCATTCGCGAATGGATGTCGCTTCCACGAGAGAAACGGCAGACCGGAGAGCAAGCTGCCGTCTTTGGTATTGAAGCAATCGAGAAACATGACTTCCGGTGCAGTGGTGATCGCCAACGCAGGATCATGGTCTGGCTAATGCCCCGCATCGGCAAGTCGTAGTCCAAATAGATTGTTCCGAGGTATGGCTTCAGAGTGCCGTGCAGACTGTTATGGTTGTTGTTCATCGGTCGAATTTGACGCGGTGGGGGTGGGATGCCGCTATCCTAAAATTGTTTCGCCCCAAGTCAGCCCAAGTCAGATGGTAAAATGGTTCAGAAACTGGACATGTTCCGCGACATACTGGTGCATGTGGACGGGGGCCAAGCTGGACGCCAAAGGGTGCAATTTGCTGTCGGGCTGGCGGCACGCATGGGCGCACGGCTCAGCGGACTGCACGTCACTCCCCCGGTGGAGGTACCACCCGTGTACAAGCCGAGCCGCGTCGCTGAGGTTGCCACTGAGATCTCCTCCGAGTTGGCCTTGGACGCCCGCGCGGCCGCGACGATCTTCAGCGAAGAGGCAACACAACGCTTGCCTGAAACAAGCTGGTTTGAGGCGGAAGGTGACGTAGCTCAGGGCATCAGTCACAAAGCTCGTTACGTTGATATTGTCATCCTTGGCCAATACGAGTGGCAAGGCTCGCCTGAACGTCATCCACTTCCGATCGCTCATTCGGTCGTCTTGCGATGTGGTCGCCCTGTCCTGGTCGTACCCGCTCTCGTGCAGCCGAGCGCGCTCGAGAAAACTGCTATCGCCTGGGACGGTAGCCGCGAAGCCGTACGAGCGGTTCACGATGCCTTGCCGCTGTTGCGTCTCTCGCGGTCGATCCAAATAGTAACGATGGTTCATGCGTCTGCCGAAAGCGACGAGGTCGACGAGATGAGCCTGTCAGATCACTTGGCCAATCATGGAATCGGAACGAATGTTCTCCAAATCAGGGCCGTCGAGGAACATGCGTCACTCCGAAAGCAGGTGGAGCAAGGACATTATGACTTGTTGGTGATGGGGGCCTATTCGCACCCCATGTGGCTAGAATTCATCTTTGGCGGAGCCACTAAGTCGATTCTGTTATCTTCGAAAATTCCGGTGCTTGTTTCCCATTAGCCGAAAGTAAAGCGTATGCGACGCGCAATCGCCTTCGCTATGGTTGCGCCAGGCCTGAGGTGCAGAAAGTCTGCGACGGGCATCGGTGGAGAGCGGAAAAACACGAGGTTGGTCTTTTGTGTGACGGTCTCCCGTGAGTGCAATGGATTCGCCGATAGACATCGAAAATGTTGATCCTCGAAATTATTGTCGTCTTGGCGCTGTTCATGCTGAACGGGGTGTTCGCCATGGCGGAGCTTGCCATCGTGTCCTCGCGCCGCTCGCGTTTGGAGCGGTTGAGGAAGGAGGGACGGCCGGGAGCGCAGGCCGCGCTCGATCTCGCTGCCGATCCAGCCCGTATGCTGGCCGCGGTTCAGGTTGGCTTTACCACCAGCGCGACACTCGCGGGAATATTCAGCGGGGCCACGCTCGCTGACAGGGTTGAGGACACGCTTTTGCTCGTTCCCGTCTTGGCAGCCTATGGCAAGCCGCTTTCCATTCTCGTGGTGACGCTTGGCGTGACCTACACTGCCCTTGTGATCGGCGAGCTCGGGCCCAAGCATATCGCCTTGAGCAATCCGGAGGTGATCGCGGTTCGCGTCGCCCGGCCGCTCGCATTCGTGGCGAGAGCGGCGGCGCCGCTGATCTGGCTGCTTAATGGGTCAACCAGCCTTCTCCTGCGCCTCCTGCGTGCGCCCCCTCGTCTGGAGCGCGCGTTGACCGAGGATGACATTCACTACCTTGTCGCGGAGGGCGCTAGATTGGGTGTGATCCACAACGTCGAACGCGACATGATCGAGGGCGTTCTCGACCTCGCCGACAGCCCGGTGCGCACCATCATGACCCCGCGGCCGCGCGTGCAATGGGTGGACCTCAACAGCCCCAAGGAGCAAATCCTCCGTCTAGTTCGTTCCTGCCCGCATGCCCAGCTCCTGGTCTGCCGCGGGTCGATCGACGAGATCGCCGGCATTGTGCGCAAGCAGGACTTGATTGATCAGGTCCTGGATGGACGACCGCCGGACGTGGAACAAATCATGCGTCCTCCGCTGACCGTGTACGAATCGACTACCATCTTGCGAACACTCGATCTCTTCCGAAAGACTCCGGTGCACACCGCCATCATCGTCGACGAGTTCGGAGCCCTCCAAGGCATCGTCACGCGGACCGATCTATTGGAGGCGCTAGCTGGCGACTTGCCGACGATCGACGCTCCGGTACAGCCCAGAGTCACGCAGCGCGAGGACGGCTCTTGCCTCGTTGATGCCTCCCTCCCGTTTCCCGATGTGATGCAGCTCATCGGAATTGTCGAGGCGCCCGCCGGCGACTACGTGACCCTGGCTGGTTTCGTCCTCTCGCAGCTGCATGAACTGCCGAAGCCGGGAGATCATTTTGTCTGGGGCGGCTGGCGCTTCGAAGTGGTCGACATGGACGGCCGACGCATCGATATGATCATGGCACAGCGCCAGTCCGATCGCTGATTGTTGATAGTCACAAGGAGCTAACGCACGGCCGGTTGACGACTCAGCTCCTCAAGTAGCGGTCGCAGCGCGTCCAGTTCGGCACCGAAACCGCTCCAGTCCCCGACCTTGAGGCGATCGAGAGCCCGATCATAGTGGGCGAGCGCCTCACGGGCGCGCGCATCCCCGGGACCTGAGGGCGAAGCTCCGGGGCGTTCCGGCAGCGCGCCCGCGGGAACGGACTCCTTGAACAATGCGGCCAGCGCCGCCGGAAGGGTCTCCTCCATCACCACGCGGTCGCCGTAAGCCGCGATCACCCGCTTAAGTTCCGGCAACTGGCCTGACTCCGCGCGCAGATACAGCGGCGACACATACAGAATCGAGTTTTCGATCGGCACGACCAAAAGATTCCCGCGAATGACGCGCGAACCCATCTGGTTCCACAGCGAGATCTGCTGCGAGATCTCGGTGTTCTGGTTGATCCGCGCCTCGATCTGAAACGGCCCATAGACGAGCTTGTCCTTGGGAAACTCGTAGACGATGAGCTTGCCGTAGTCGGGCGGATCGCAGCGCGCGGCGAGCCACGCGATCATGTTCTCCCGCTGGCTCGGCACCATTGGCAGCATGAGGAAGAATTCCGCACGCGGATCGCCGGGCAGGCGCATCATGATATAGTACGGCGCCATCCTGGGGCTGTTCGGGTTGTTGATGCCATCGGGGCCGGTGGGCGCGCGCGGAAACTGCCAGAGATCCTCGCGATTGTAGAATACGGCGGGCGCATCCATGTGATACGCGCGGTATTGTTGCGCCTGAATGCGAAACATGTCCTCGGGGTAGCGGATGTGCTTTTGCAGATCCGGCGGCATGGCGTCGAACGGCTTGAACAGCGCGGGGAAGATGCGCCGGTAGGTCGCGACGATCGGATCGGTGGCATCTGCGACGTAGAACGCGACCGTCCCATTGTAGGCATCGATGACCACCTTGACCGAATTGCGGATGTAGTTGATGTCGCTATCAGGTTGCGCCTTCGAGTAAGGGAACCAGTGGCTCGTCGTATAGGCGTCCTGCATCCAGTAGAGCCGCCCATCGCTGACGACCGCATAGGGATCGCGATCGAGTTGAAGGAACGGCGCGATCGTCCGCACGCGATCCTGGATGTTGCGATGGAGTATGATCCTGCTCTCGTTCGTGACGTAACTGCTCAGCAGGATGTTCACGTCGCCGAGATACCAGGCGAACAGTGTCTTCCACGCGGTTCCGTAGAGCGGGATGCCGTCCACACCGTCGTAACTTGCGTAGACGTTGTCTTTTCCCTTCGGATAGTCGAACTCCGGAATGCTGCCTTTGACGACCACGTGCACGCTCGCGCCCTGTCCGAAGTAGATGCGCGGCTCGGCTATGCTGAGACCGCCCGAGGCAACCGGCGGTATGTCCTTCAGGTAAAAGATCGGCAGGCCTTCCGCGGACTTCTGCGTGACCGGCGACATGACGACCCCGCTGCCATGGGTGAACAGCAGGTGCAGGTTCACCCAGGTCTGGGCGTTGGCGGGCAGCAGCGAGGGCGCGAGCTCTCTCGCCGCGAGCGTCACCTGCTGATATGAGCCGTCGATCTGGTAGCGATCAACGTCGACATCGAGGAATTTGTAGTAGGTGCGGATCTCTTGCAGCTGCGCGTAAGTATCCATCAGCGGTTGCCAGTCCCACAGCCGAATGTTGTCGATCGTTCCGCGGTTCTCCTGCAGCGACTGGAAGGTCAACCCCTGTTCGGCGGGGAACGGTTTCACCGTGATCTGCCGAAGATTGTACGCCTCCCGCGTGAGGGCGATGTTCCGCTGAATGTACGGCGTCTCCAACTGCAGCTCGCTCGGTTTCACGAAGAAGCGTTGGAAGAGCGCAGGAACGATCTCGGCGAAAACGAACGCGCTGCCGAAGACGAGCGCGACCGCCACGATGGCCGGCCGGTATGTGCGTAGCCGCACGTTGACCCAGGCCACGATGGCAGCGGCGCCAGCAAGACCGACGAGCAGCCAGAGAACGGGCAGCTCAACATGGACATCGGTGTAGCCTGCGCCGACGACAACGCCGTTGTCATTATAGAGCAGCAGGAAGCGGTCCAACGCGTAGGACCAGGCCTTCACTGCCAAATAGAGGCCGAGCAGCGCGGAGCCATGTGCGACGGCGGCTGGCGAAACGTGCCACGCCGCAGGGTCCAGACTGATTTCGCCGTGCACGACGTACACCGCCGCGGCGATGAGGGCGCTCGAGACCAGGATCGTCAGCATCCAGTTCTTGAACGCCAAGTAGACTGGCAGCGAGAAGAGGTAAAAGCCAATGTCCTTGTCAAACAGCGGATCACTTTGGCCGTACGGCACCTGGTAGATGAACCGCAGGATGAGGTCCCACTGGCCGGCCTCGGCCATCGCGATCAGCAGGGCGATGACGAGCGCGACGGCGAGGATGAGCAAACGCCGCTGCAACAGCGGCGAGACGAATGCAAACACATTGGCCGGTGTCCCGGGTCGCGCGTGGACTGTCGCGAAGCCTGGGACGAACGTGGCCGGGAGCTGAAGTCGTCGCCGTGACGCAAATCGCGCAGCCAGCGTTCCGTTCACCCAGAGAAGCAAGGCCGAGACTGCGAAGACAGCTGTGAAGAGGACGGCTTTCGTAGCGAAAATCGTCCAGAAGACGCCGACATACCCCAGCGTCGAGAACCACGCCCAATCGACCATCAGGTCGCTGGCACGCCCCAGGAACATGAAAGCGGCCACGATGAGGGCAACCGTTACGCCGATGCGTCTCCAGGCCATGTTGCCTCCCCCTTCGCGTTCCACGCGACCAATTGACGGTAGCCGAGCTTTGGCGAGCGTTCGGGTTTGTGCCCCAGTGTGAGCTGTCGTCAGTTGGAAGTGTGTCAGACGTGAGCTGGCGTAGATCCCCCGTCGACCTTTCATCAACGTCGGCAGGTCCGATCAATGTAGCTGTTTCATCGGCAGCAATGAAAGAACCGAGATTCCCAGATGGCTTCTGCTTGTCGTGAGCGGCATCAATTCTCTTTATGCTTGGACGTCAAGGCTGGCGTCCTCGAGGAGTTTGCGCGCCACGGGTTGAAATAGAGTCGCAAATTTTCCGGGGCTCGCTTCGACTTCCGAAATTGATGTGGTGGACGGCGCCC
>PLJS01000034.1 GCA_003140315.1 Hyphomicrobiales bacterium | reverse complement strand
TCTGATTCAAGATGCTGGCTGGAATGGAGGCCAGCATCAGATGAGCCGAGCCTATTCCATTGATCTTCGTGAGCGGGCGGTCGCTGCGGTCGAGAAGGGTGGAATGTCGCGGCGGCAAGCGGCGGCGCAATTTGGGCTGGGCATCAGTACGGTTACCTCCCCCTCAGACAGGGAGGTAGCCTCGCGCAAGACGGATGCCGGGACGGTACGTCGCTCGTCATCGTCGAGCCGATCGGCGTGGTGCGAAAAAGACCCATTCTTGGCCTTAAGGTCGAGATGTCGGCAAACGTCGGCCAAGACGAACCAGGGTTCGCCGTCGATATCGACTAGGCGGAATCGGTTTTCGTCGGTGTATTCGAAGATTTGAAGCTCGTACTACATCGGTCGCAATCCTTCTATGTTGCAATCATTACGGGCTAGACAATCTCCCTCGACGCACCCTACGGTGCCCCTATTGCAAGAGGGACTGTCCGGGCCAGCAATGGTCCGGGGTTATCATTCAGGGCGGCGCCGCAGCCACGCGGCGCCGTTCCTGTATTCAGGCACAGATGACAATGGAGTACGTGCCGCTCCCGGCCCTTTCGGCCGAGCCCGGAACACCCCCATCCCCAATGTCCCCGAATGACGCAGAGACTCTCACGGGAATCGGTTCCCGTCAAGAAACCTCGCGCAGTTTAGCCGTCGCTAAAGCTATGCAATTTCAATAATTTAGCCGATTTATTTTTGCTAGGAACATACTGAGAACGAATTGTTGGGTTTGCTAAGTCCATATTCCCGGTCTCTCCACCGGAACGCAACGGCAACATCTGCTACCGCTTTGCTACCCAACTCCCCGGCACAAGTAAAAACGGGGCATCACCGACGCGGCTTAGAGTAACGCGATATCGCCGCTATTTCGGCACCAGCTGGCACCCCGGGAGACAGGACAAAACATCAACTATCGAATTTCGAGTGCGGTGCATTTCAACCACTCTGCGCCCGCCCATGCGGGCCGGGCTCTACTCGCCACGCTCGCCGGGTCAGCCGAAGCCTGTTTAGATGGTCAAGCACCCCAAGGCCAGCCACAGGCGTGACGCGGGCTCACTCATGTTTGCTAAGTGTTTACTAAGGAAGCTCCTCCAAAAGGATGCGACAATCTAAGCCATTGATATTATTGGCGCGCCCGAAGGGATTCGAACCCCTGGCCTCTGCCTTCGGAGGGCAGCGCTCTATCCAGCTGAGCTACGGGCGCGTGGCGGCCTCAATAGCGGAAGCGGCGGCAAGCGGCAACGCCGGAGCCATATTTGCGCCAACAAGGCCCGCTAGCGAAAGGCCATGCACGACTAGCGAACACCTTTGCCAGCAAACGCAACGCCCACGTCAGCCGACGTGTGTCTTGCGTCCTGCGCAAAGGAGATTGCGAATGCATCGTGCCTCCCTCCCCATCCTGATGACGGCAACGCCCGCGGCGCGCGCGCTGCTCGGCGTGAACCTTCCGAAAGTGGCGGTGCTCGCCATGCAGGCGATCCTGCGCCACCGTCGCGGCATCGAGGTCGCGCATCAGCAGATCCGCTACGGCAAGCATCATTTCGCGTTCTCCTCCCGCATCGGGCGCGAGGGCGACCTGATCCTCGATCTCGATGTCGGCGATCCGGCGCTTGAGAAGCGGCTGGTGCTGGAGGCGGAGCTGCGCAACGCCGAACGGCGGACCGCGAAACGCGAGGACGAGCGCGATCGCCGGCCGCCGCGGAGGTGGTGAGCCGACGTCGGGCGGAGGGAGTCAGGCGGGCGAAGCCGCCGCACCTTATCCCTCCCCGCAGGGGGAGGGTGGCTGCGAGCGGTAGCGAGCAGTCGGGTGGGATTCTCGCGAAAAGGGGCACCCCCCGGTCGCCTTCGGCGACCACCCTTCCCGCTTCGCGGGGAGGGATCAGCAAGCGCCGCCGGACTCCGTCGCTACGTCACGCCGCCGGCTTGAGCTGGTGGCTCGGCGTCGACATCGCGATCTGCATCTCGTCGGCGTTCATGTCGGCCGGAACGTCGGCGAACAGCGGCGTCGAGAGATAGCGCTCGCCGGTGTCGGGCAGCATCGCCAGGATGGTCGCGCCCTTCGGCGCATCCTTTGCCACCTGCAGGGCGCCGGCGAACGTGCCGCCGGCCGTGATGCCGACGAAGATGCCTTCCTTGCGCGCAAGCTCCTTGCTCCAGTGGATCGCGTCGGGCCCGGCGATCGTCAGCACGCGGTCGATCACGCCCATATCGACGGCATCGCCAGTGATCTTCGGGATGAAGTCCGGGCTCCAGCCCTGCATCGGATGCGGCTTCCACACCGGGTTAGCCTTCGCGGGCGAGCCGTCGGCATTGCGCTCCTGCTTGCTGCCGCTGGTGAGCATCGGGGCGTCGGCCGGCTCGCACACCACGATCTTGGTGTCGGGCATCTCCTTCGCCAGCACGCGCGCGACGCCCTTGAGCGTGCCGCCGGTGCCGAAGCCGGTCACCCAGTAGTCGAGCTTCTCGCCTTTGAAGTCGTTGACGATCTCGCGCGCGGTAGTGCGCGAATGCATGTCCGGGTTGGCCTCGTTCTCGAACTGGCGCGTTAAAACCCAGCCATGCGCCTTCGCGAGCTCGATCGCCTTGTTGACCATGCCCATGCCGCGGTCGGCGGCGGGCGTGATGATCACCTTAGCGCCGAGGAAGCGCATCAGGCGCCGGCGCTCGACGGAAAACGGCTCCGCCATGGTCACGACCAGCGGATAGCCCTTGGCGGCGCACACCATCGCGAGCCCGATGCCGGTGTTGCCGCTGGTCGCCTCGATCACGGTCTGGCCGGGTTTCAGCTCGCCGGACTTTTCCGCAGCCTCGATGACGCCGAGCGCGAGGCGATCCTTGACCGAGCCGAGCGGATTGAACGCCTCGATCTTGACGAACAGGTTCACGCCCGCGGGCGCGAGCTTGTTGATGCGCACCACCGGCGTGTTGCCGATGGTTCCGAGGATACTGTCGAACTTGGCCATGAGGTACTCCTTCCGAGTCAGCGCCGAGCGCCATTGTTGAGCAGTGTTTCGGCTTCCGCCGCGACGCGCGTCACGATCTCGGCGGCACCGGGCAGGTCGTGGATCAGGCCCGTCGACTCTCCGGCGATGACGCCCGCCGTATCGAAGTCACCGGCATCGCGGGCGCCCGCGTAGCGCGCGGCCTCGGCGTCGGCATTTTGCATCAGGTCATTCTCGCGCCCAAGCCAGCGGTCCATATGCGCGTTGCGCAGCAGGCGGCCATTGTAAGGCGCGGGCCAGACATTGCGGCGGGAAATATCGAACACGATGCTGCGTTGCGTGTCATCGCCCGACGCCGCCGTGATGCGGCGCTTCGCCTCCGCGTGACCAACGGCCTCGCGGCTCGCGTAAAAACGTGTTCCCATCAGCACACCCTCGGCGCCGAGCATCAGCGCGGCTGCGAGCCCGCGCCCGTCCGCGATGCCGCCCGCCGCGACGACCGGCACGCGCGGCAGCGCATCGACGATCTCCGGCACCAGCGTCATGGTGCCGCGCGCAGCGCCGTGGCCGCCGGCCTCCGTGCCCTGCGCCACGATGATGTCGGCGCCGGCATCCGCGGCTTCTTTCGCCTGGACGAGCGACTGCACCTGGCAGATCAGCTTCGCGCCGGCCGCATGAATGCGTTCAGCGAACGGCGTCGGATCGCCGAATGACAGCATCACGGCCGCCGGTGCATGATCGAGCGCGCGGTCGAGCAATTCCGGTTGCTTGGCGAGGCTCCAGGTGATGAAGCCGCAGCCGACGCGGGTATTGCCGGCCGCCACGAACTCGCGTTCCAGCCAGCCGCCGTCGCCGTAGCCGCCGCCGATGAGGCCGAGGCCGCCGGCTTTGCTCACCGCGGCGGCGAGCGCGCCGTCCGACACCACGTCCATCGGCGCGAGCAGGATCGGATGCTCGATGTCGAGGAGCGCGGTGACGCGGTTGCGGAAAGGCATGTTGGGCCTCGCGAAGCCGCGACGTAAGCATGCTCTCGCGACGCCGACAACGGCTCTCGCGAGGTCGCCTTGCCGCATCCGGAACGGCCTCCTAAGCTGAGCCGCAACGAGGAAACGCCATGCTCTCCCGCCGCCATTTCTTAGTCGGCGCATCCACCGTCGCGGCGCCGGCATTCATTCGCGCCGCGCGCGCCGATGCCTATCCGAACCGCGTCGTGCGCCTGGTCGTGCCGTTTCCGCCCGGCGGCGCGGTCGATGCCGCGGCCCGCATCATCGCCAATCGCCTCAGCGAGATGTGGGGCCGGCAGATGATGATCGAGAACCGCGGCGGCGCGGGCGGCAATATTGCCGCGCAAGCCGTGCTCAATGCCGATGCCGACGGCTACACGGTGTTCATCGCGTCGATCGGCCACGCGATCAACCAGTTCATCTATCCGTCGCTCCCATACAATCCGGTGAGGGACTTCGCGCCCGTGACGCTGATGTGCGTCTATCCGAACATTTTTGCCGTGCCGAATTCCTCGCCCGACCATTCGGTCGCCGACTTCATCGCGCGCGCCAAGGCCGATCCCGGCAAGGTGACCTATGCGTCGTCCGGCATCGGCACGTCGCTGCATCTGTGCGGCGAGTTGTTCAAACGCCTCGCCGGCGTGAACCTGACGCACATCCCGTATCGCGGCGCGGGTCCGGCGCTGAGCGACCTGCTCCCGGGACGCGTCGACGCGATCTTTGCGAATTTCCCTTCGACCTTGCCCTTGGTGTTGGATGGGCGTGTGCGCGGCATCGCGGTGACGACGGCGGCGCGGCAACCCGAGGTGCCGGACCTGCCGGCGATTGCCGAGACGGTCCCGGGCTATGACGTGTCGTCGTGGTTCGCGCTGTTCGTCTCCGCGAAGACGCCACCGGAGATCGTCGCCAGGCTCAACGCCGACGCGGTCGCGGCGCTGCATTATCCGGCGGTGACCGAGCGCTATACACAGCTCGGCGCGCGCGTCGTCGGCTCCGCGCCGGCCGAGCTCGCCACGTTCCTGCAGGCCGAGATGGATCGCTGGGGTCCGGTCATCAAGGCGGCCGGGATCACGTTGGACAAGTCATAATGGCTGAGAATTCGCGTGTCGTACTCGTCACCGGTGCGGGCGGTGGCATCGGGACCGCGATCACGCAAGCGCTGATTGCCGCAGGCCACAGCGTCGCGGCGGTCGACCGCGACGCCGAGGCGCTGAAAGCGCTCGCAACGTCGGACCGCATCCATCCGATCATGGCGGACCTCGCCTCGGAGGCCGGGTGCGAGGAGGCGGTCGCCTCGACGATCGCGCGCTTTGGAAAGCTTTACGGGCTCATCAACAACGCCGGCATCGGGCCGAGCTCGCTGCGGGGCGACGCCGAAGCGAACCTGCCGCGCATCGAGGAGCTGACCGCGGAAATCTGGGACCGCTTCTTCGCCATCAATGTACGCGCCCCGATGCTGCTGACGCGCGCCGCCGTGCCGCACCTGCGACAAGGCGGCTTCGGCCGCATCATCAACAACACGACGAGCTTCCGCACCATGCTGCGCGTGCTGCCCTACGGCGCGACCAAGTCGGCGCTGGAATCGATGTCGGCGATCTGGGCGACCGAGCTTGCAGTGGACCGCATCACCGTCAATGTGCTGATCCCGGGCGGGCCGACCGATACGGCGTTCATCTCCGACGGCGCCGGCTGGGACCGGGCGAAAATGCTGCGGCCGGCGATCATGGGGCCGCCGGCGTGCTGGCTGATCTCGGACGAAGCGGCGGGCTATACCGGCCAGCGCATCATCGCGGCGAATTGGGATGCGGCGTTGCCGGGTGCGTGGGCCGCCGCGAAGGCCGGCCGCGCCATCGGCTGGCCGGAGCTCGGCGCGGACGCGGTGTGGCTTAGTTCGTAGCCCGCATGAGCGCAGCGACATGCGGGGCCGGCCCCGGATATCGCTCCGCTCATCCGGGCTACGAGCACTCTTGCCGCTCCGGCTGAGCGTCTATAATGACGCGCTGAACCCTGAGGAGCGCACCCCATGTCGGTCGCCGAGCAGCACGCCGGAAAGCCCGCCGTCTCGCTGAAGGACGCGGACTTCAACTGGGAAGACCCGCTCGACCTGGAATCCGAACTCACCGAAGAAGAGCGCATGGTGCGCGACACCGCGCGCGGCTACGCGCAGAAGAAGTTGTTCCCGCGCGTGCTCAAGGCCTATCGCGAGGAGAGCTTCGACCGCGAGATCATGCGCGAGATGGGCGCGCTCGGCCTGATCGGCTCGACCATCCCGGAAGAATACGGCGGCGCGGGCCTCGGCTACGTCGCCTACGGGCTGATCGCGCGCGAAGTCGAGATGGTCGACTCAGGTTACCGCTCGGCGATGTCGGTGCAGTCCTCGCTGGTGATGCACCCGATCTATTCCTACGGCTCGGAGGCGCAGCGGCGGCGCTTCCTGCCGAAGCTCGCCGCTGGCGAGATCGTCGGCTGCTTCGGGTTGACCGAGCCGGACTATGGCTCCGACCCTGGCTCGATGGTGACGCGCGCCGAGAAGGTTGCGGGCGGCTATGCGCTCAACGGCGCCAAGATGTGGATCACCAATTCGCCGATCGCCGACGTCGCGGTGGTGTGGGCGAAGCTCGATGGCGTCATCCGCGGCTTCATCGTGGAGCGCGGCACGAAAGGCTTCTCGACGCCGAAGATCGAGGGCAAGCTCAGCTTACGCGCCTCGGTCACCGGCGAGATCGTGCTCGAAAATTGCGTCGTGCCGGAGGAGAATCTTTTACCGAATGTGCGCGGCCTCGCGGGGCCGTTCGGCTGCCTCAACATGGCGCGCTACGGCATCGCGTGGGGCGCGATGGGTGCGGCGGAATTCTGCTGGCATCGCGCGCGCCAATACGTGCTCGATCGCAAACAGTTCAACCGCCCGCTCGCCGCCAATCAGCTCGTGCAGAAAAAGCTCGCCGACATGCAGACCGAGATCACGCTCGGGCTGCACGCAGTACTCCGCCTCGGCCGCATGCTGGAGGCGCACACGGCGGCGCCGCCTGCAATCTCGCTGATGAAGCGCAACAACTGCGGCAAGGCGCTCGACATCGCCCGCACGGCGCGCGACATGCACGGCGGCAACGGCATCTCGGACGAGTTCCACGTGATGCGCGTGCTCTCAAACCTCGAAACCGTGAACACGTATGAAGGCACGCACGACATCCACGCGCTGATTTTGGGACGCGCGCAGACGGGGATCCAGGCGTTTTTCTAAACGCCGTCACCCTGAGGTGCGCGCGTAGCGCGCCTCGAAGGGCGACGGCGTCCGCGGCCATCCTTCGAGGGCCTCGCTTCGCTCGGCCGCCTCAGGATGACGGCTACGAGCTCTTCAGAAACTCATCCGCCGTATAGAGCGCCCGAAACTCCAGCTTCACGGCGCCGAAGTTTTCCTTCGCGCCTTCGAGCCGGTCGACGATCGTCATCACCAGCAGAATATTGGCGCCTTCCTCGCGCAGCGCCTCGACGGCTTGCAGCGCGGAGCCGCCGGTCGTGGTCACGTCCTCGAGCACCACGACGTTCTTGCCCGCCAACGTCTCGCCCTTGGGCAGGCCCTCGACCAGTTTCTTGGCGCCATGCTCCTTCGGCTTCTTGCGCACGAAGAACGCCCCGATGGTCCCGCCGCGCGCGTGGCTCGCGACCGCAACCGCGGTCGCGATCGGCACCGCGCCCATTTCGAGCCCGCCGACATAATCGACGCTGATGTCGGCAAGCGCATCGACGATCAGCTCGCCGATATGAGCAGCGCCCGCCGGATGCAGCGTGGTCGGGCGCATGTCGATGTAGTAGTCGCTCTCGCGCCCCGAGGCGAGCTTGATGCGGCCGCGTCCGAACGAGCGCTGCCGGATCAGCTCGAACAGCGCGGCGCGTCGACTCATTTCTCGACCTTGGCGCATTTCGCCGCCAGCGCGGCGCAGCGCGCCGTCATGGCGCTGTTGGGATCGCTTAAGGGCTCGACCACGGTGAAATGGTTCGCGCCCGCGACCTCCTCGTAGTGCGTCTCAACGCCCTTCGCCTTCCAGCCGTCCGCCAGGATGCGGCTCTGACGCAGGAACTCGGCCGACTCCAGGCCGCCCACGACCGCGTCGAACACGCGGCCGCGCGTGACCGGCCAGTACAGCGGCGACATCCGCGCCACCTCGTTGTCGTCGAGCCGCAGATCGGCGTTCATCGCCGTGGACATCAACGGCGTCAGGTCGAACAGGCCGGAGATCGCATAACCGGCCGGCACCAGATCGAGCGGCGCCTTGGGGTCGAGCTTCTTCCAGTCGGTCGCCACCATGCAGGCCGCGAGATGGCCGCCGGCCGAGTGGCCGTACACCATCAGGCGCTGGCCGAAGCGGCGCCACAGGAACAGGCAGGCGGTGCGGATCTGATTGACGATCTGTCCGATGGTCACCTGCGGGCAGAGGTCATAGCCCGCGACCGCGACCGCGACGCCGCGCGCGTTCAGCCCGGCCGCCAGGTGACTGTGCATCGAAGAATCGAGCGAGCGCCAATAGCCGCCATGGACGAACAGCGCGAGCGGCGTGTGCCCGGTCGCGTCGGGAAAGAACAGGTCCACCTTCTGGCGCGGGCTCGGGCCGTAGGCGAGCGCGAGCTCGGCGTTCTCCTCCGCCTTCATGCGTTCGCGGTAGGCCGCGGCCTCGCGGGTCCAGCGCGCGAAAATCTCCACGTGCTCGGGAACGCGCACGCGGTTGTTGTATTCGGCCTCGTAGTCGATCGCCATGCTGTCCCCTTGAGTTCGGGGCGGAGATTGGAGGATCGGCATCCGCGCCGCAAGGCAATGACGCCAAACGCGGGGGATATCTGCTTTCTGCGTGCGGCAAAGCGCGCTATGAGGACGCCCGCGAGGATTTCATGAAGGTCAACGGGCAGCATACGCGCACGATCTGGGTCGAAGCCGATGGTGTCGCGGTGGGCACGATCGACCAGACGCTGCTGCCGCATCGTTATGCAACGATCCGGCTCGCGACTGTGCAGGACGCCGCCCGGGCGATCAAATCCATGCAGGTGCGTGGCGCGCCGCTGGTCGGCGCGGTCGCGGCCTATGGCGTGGCGCTCGCATTGCGCGAGGATGCCTCCGATGCGGCGCTCGAGCGCGCCTATGCGCTGCTGATCGCGACGCGGCCGACCGCGATCAACCTGAAATGGGCGCTCGACGAGATGATGGCGGCGGTGCGCAACCGCGCGCGGGGAGAGCGCGTGGCAGCAGCCTACGATCGCGCGCGCGAAATCGCCGACGAGGACGTGGCGATCAACCAGGCGATCGGCCGCAACGGACTGAAGCTGATCGAAGCGATCGCGGCGAAGAAAAAAACCGGCGAGCGCGTCAACGTGCTCACGCACTGCAATGCCGGCTGGCTCGCGACCGTCGACTGGGGCACCGCAACCGCGCCGATCTACATGGCGCATGACGCCGGCATTCTGATCCATGTGTGGGTCGACGAGACGCGGCCGCGCAACCAGGGCGCCTCGCTCACCGCCTGGGAGCTCGGGCAGCACGGCGTGCCGCATACCGTGATCCCCGACAACACCGGCGGGCACCTGATGCAACACGCGCAAGTCGACATCGCGATCGTCGGCACCGACCGCGTCACCGCGCAGGGCGATGTCGCCAACAAGATCGGCACGTATTTGAAAGCGCTCGCCGCGCGCGACAACGGCGTGCCGTTCTATGTGGCGCTGCCCTCGCCGACGATCGATTTCACGGTCGTCGACGGCGTCAAGGAGATCCCGATCGAGCAGCGCGGCGCGGAGGAAGTCACCACCATGACGGGGCGCACCGCCGACGGGCGGATCGAAAGCGTGCGCATCGTGCCGGACGGCTCCAACGTGGCGAACTACGGCTTCGACGTGACGCCGGCGCGCCTCGTCACCGGGCTGATCACCGAGCGCGGCGTACTCGCGGCCACGCGCGAGGGACTGGCGCAGGCGTTTCCGGAGCGGGTGGAAGCGGCGGCGCGGACGGCCGGGGCGACGGCTAAATAAGTCGACTTCTTGGATGGGGTCTTATCGGGGGAACTGATGACAGAACTGGTTGTAAACGACCTCGAGGAAGACGTGATCACGCTGCTCGAAGCGCGCGCCAAGCGGCATGGGCGCAGTTTGGAAGAGGAAGTACTCACTATCCTTCGTGATGCGGTCAGGGATGAAGAGTAGTGGCCTTAATCGTTGGGGCACCATCTAACTCTTGAAACGTCTAGAGTTTGATTCAGCGCTTTGGAATCGATCGTGCCGCGAACGCGCTTCCCCTCTCCCCTTGAGGGAGAGGGTGGCTGAGCGGACGCAAGTCCGCGAAGCCGGAAGAGGAGGCTTCTTCGAAGGAACTTGTACGAAGAGACCCCCTCTCCCGGCTCGCGCTCGCTATCGCTATCGCTCCGCGCTCGCCACCCTCCCCCACAAGGGGGGAGAGGAAGAGCGCGCGCGGGACCGCTTCATTCCGATCGGATCAGCCTCCAATTCGTACTTGATTTGTTCTGGCCACATGGCATCGTCTCGGGATGCCGGCAAACGCCCTCGTCTCGCTCCTGCCGCCCGACCGCCGCCAGTCGGAGACCGCGCTGTGCGTCGCGCGCGGCACCGCGCGGCTGCTGCACCAGTTCGGATTTTCCTGCGTGAGCGAGCTCGCGCTCCCCTCCGGGCGGCGGGCCGATATCGTGGCGCTCAACGGCGCGGGCGAGTTCTGGATCGTCGAGGTCAAATCATCGGTCGCGGATTTCCGCGCCGACCAGAAGTGGATGGACTATCGCCTCCACTGTGACCGGCTGTTCTTCGCCACCACGATCGAAGTTCCCTGCGAGATCTTTCCCAAGGACACCGGGCTGATCGTCGCGGACGCGTTCGGCGCGCGGATCATGTGCGAGGCGCCGGAGCACCGCCTGCATGCGTCCACGCGCAAGAGCATGATGCTCGCCTTCGCGCGCTGCGCGGCTTCGCGCCTGCAGGCGCTCGCCGATCCGGCCGGGCCGTTCGCGGCGGAGTTTTGAGCGCCGACGCTATCGGTGCATGCGGCTGATTTTCGTTCCTTCGAGCGTCAGGTTGTACATCAACCCTTTGGGATCGAGAATGAAACCCACGACCGGGGCGGAGACCTTCTCGGTGTCGATCGAGCCGCCCGCGCCGACCGTGATGATCGCAACCGAGCCGTCGACGCCGACCTTCCATCCGTCCACGCGGCGGAAGCCCTCCAAGGATTCCGGCGTCATGAACATGATGACGACGGAGCGGGCCTGCGCGCCGAACTGCAACCCGATCGACGCCGCAATCGTGTTGTAGTAGCCGGCGGTCCTGCCGGCGACGCGCAACGCGCCCTCGCCGTATTCGCCGCCGATGCCCCAGCCGGCCTTGATGATCGTCGGGAACACCAGGATGCCGAACGCGCGCCCGCCAAGTTCTCGCGTGCCGGGAAACTGGCGATAGAGGCGCTCGAGCGTCACGCTCACGTCGCGATCGATCTCGGGGCCGCTCGCGGCATTGCCGGGCGCGGGCCCTCCCAGCAGAACGAGAACCGCAAAGAAGGCGAGGAAGAACGCGTTTCGGCTTAGCGTCATGTGACGAACCCTCCCGGCGCGAGAGCGCTGATTCGCTGCGGCCGATGTGTAGCCCGGATCGCGCGGCGGCGCACGCTTCGCCCCGCGCCGAAGCATTCCGGGTGTTGCTCGCCGGGCCGTCCTGTACCATTGCGGCGTGAAGTCCGGGCCGCCTCTGCCAAACGACGAGGAATCCTCAGCCCGCTATTTCGGCTGGCGCGTGGTCGCGGCGTGTTTCCTGATGGCGCTCGCCTGCTGGGGCTTCGGGCTCTACGGCCACAGCGTCTATCTGGCCGAGTTGACGCGGCTCTATGGCTGGCCTCCTTCGCTGATCGCGGGCGCGAGCACGGCGATGTATCTGCTCAACGCCACGCTGGTGATCTTCACGCAGGACGCGTTGACGCGCTTCGGGACGCGCCGCTTCGTCCTCGCCAGCGTCGCGGCGCTGGCCGCAGCGCTCGCGCTGCTCGCGCTCGCGCATGAGCCGTGGCAGGTCTATGCGGCGTATCTGACGATGTCGTTTGGCTGGCTCGGCCTCGGGCTGGTCACGATCCCGGTGCTGGTCGCCCGCTGGTTCACGCGCAGGCGCGGCCTGGCGATCTCGCTCGCGCTCAACGGGGCAAGCTTCGGCGGCATCGTGGTCGCGCCGCTGTCGTATTGGCCATCGGCGCGGTCGGCTTCACCCACGCGATGCTCGGGGCTGCGGCACTCACGCTCACGATCCTGGTGCCTGTCGTCCTCTTCTGGGTGCGGCTGCCGCCGGGCGAAGCGGCGCCCGCGAGCGTTGAGCCGGACGCACCCGCCTGGACGCGGCGCGACGCGCTCGCAAGCGCGCGGTTCTGGATCGTGTCGGGGCCGTTCGCGCTCGCGCTGATGAGCCAGGTCGGCTTCATCGTGCACCAGATCCCGTTCATGGCGCCGATCGTCGGCAGCGCGACCGCGGCGCGCTCGGTCTCGGTGATGACCGTGATGGCGGTGATCGGACGCCTGACGCTTGGTAGCGTGGTCGACCGGCTCGATCCGCGCGTTGCCACCGCGGTCTCGATGGCGAGCCAGGCGGTCGCGCTGTTCGCGATGACGCGCACGAGCGACCCGGCGCTGCTGCTAATCGCCTGCGCGGTCTACGGCTTCTCGGTCGGCAACGTCATCACGCTGCCCGCGCTGATCGTGCAGCGCGAATTCGCGGCGGCCGACTTCGGGATGGTGCTCGGGCTTTGCACCGCGGTCGGCACCTTCGCAGGCGCGCTCGGTCCGGGGCTGATCGGGCTCATCCGCGCTGGCGCGGGCGATTACATCGCAGCGCTGCTCGTTTGCGCGGCGTTCAACGCGGCGGCGAGCGCGTTTGTGCTGATGCGCAGACGTTAGACCGCATTAACTTTTCACGATCATTCTGCAGAATTCCTCAAGATCGCGCGGCTTTGATCAACTTCCTGCCGCAAAGCAACCCTCAACTCGCGGCCTTGCGGACTCCGCAAATGGGAGTTTCCCGAACGATGCGTGACGCCCTCTCCAAGCTCAAGCCGACTTTCGGCAATTTCCTGCACCAGATCGCCCCTTCGGTGATCGCGACCCTGATCGCCGCTGGGCTGATCTCGGGCTACAATCGCGCCTTCTCGGGTCATCTGCAGCAGCCGCGCATGGCCGCGCTGCATGCCGCCGCCGAAGCGGAACCCGTCGAGGCGGTTGCGGTGACGGCGACCCCCGTGAGCACGCCTGCCGCCATTCCGAGCGTTGCGACGACAGCGCCGGCCAAGCCGGCAGTCCCGGCGGCCGAATATTTCGCGGCCCGCGAACGCGCTGTGGAACCCACACCCGCGCGCGTGCCTGAGAAAGAGGCATCCGCCGAGGCCGGCAAGGATCAGTCGGTGGTCAAGGTCGCGACCGTCACGCCCGTCGTGCCGACCCCGCAGCTGGCGCCGCGTCCCGTGGTAGTCACGCCCCGGCCTGAGCCGCGTGTCGCAAGCGTGCCGCCCGTCGTGACGGCACCGCCCATGACGGCGGCTGCCCCGCTGCCCGCCCCGATCGTCGCCGCGCCGGCCGTTCAGCCGATGCCGCCGCCCGTGATCGTGGCGCAGCCGCAGCCGATGATGCAGCCGCAGGCCGACGCCGCGCAGCCGATGGTGACGGTGCCGGATCGTCCGGGCACCCAACCCGTCTATGAGGCCGAGGAGACGCCGGCGCCCGCGCCCGCGCAGGGACCGCTCGGCGCGATCGTGAATACGTTGCGGCCATCGGCGATCTTCGCCCGCGCGCGCGAGTTCGGCCAGAGGATCGAGGCGGCCGGCAACGATATCCTGCCGAATATCAGGCAGTAAGCGTCACTTCGGCGCGCGCTTGGCCAAAATGCGCTGCAAGGTGCGGCGGTGCATGTTGAGGCGGCGCGCGGTCTCCGAGACATTGCGGTTGCAGAGCTCATAGACGCGCTGGATGTGCTCCCAGCGCACGCGGTCGGCCGACATCGGGTTCGCGGGCGGCACCGCGACCTTGCCCTCGAGCGCGAGCAGCGCATTGACCACGTCGTCGGCATCGGCGGGCTTGGCGAGGTAGTCGACCGCGCCGAGCTTCACGGCATTCACCGCGGTCGCGATGTTGCCGTAGCCGGTGAGCACGATGCCGCGCGCCTCGGGCCGGCGCTTCTTGAGCGCCGAGATGACATCGAGGCCGCTGCCGTCGGCGAGCCGCATGTCGACCACCGCATAGGCGGGTGGCGCCCTCTCGACATGCATCAGCCCGTCGGCGACCGACTCCGCGACCGTGACCACGAAGCCGCGTCCCTCCAAGGCGCGCGCGAGGCGCGCCAGGAACGACTTGTCGTCCTCGACCAGGAGGAGCGTGCGCTCGCCCGGAATCGGCGCAGGCACCACGTCGATCATCGTCTCGATCATCGTCATCTCTCGCTCCCGGCCGCTATACGCCAGTCTAGCTAAGCCGGCGCGTTGCGCGGCTCAAGGGGCGTGGCCGCCTCGGAGCCGGTCTGCAGGGCGTCGAAGTCGCCGCGCGGCCAGCGCACGCGCACCACGGCGCCCTGCTCCGGCGCCGACCGGTTGAGGAATTCGACTGTCGCGCCGGAGCGTTCGAGCAAGGTCTTGGCGATGAAGAAGCCGAGTCCGAGGCCGGTCTCCTCGCTTTCACCCTGCGCCCTGCGGCGGCTTGTCACATAGGGCTCGCCGATGCGCGCCAGGATCTCTGGCGAGAAGCCTGGCCCGTCGTCCGAGATCGTGACGGCCACATCCTGCTCGCTCCAGCGCAGCGCGACCTCGACGCGCGCGCGCGCGAAGTCGACCGCGTTCTCGACCAGATTGCCGAGGCCATAGAGGATCGCGGGGCTGCGCGCCGCGATCGGCTCATTGGCGCGCTCGCCCGGCAGCGCCACGTCGATCGCGATGCCGAAATCGCGATGCGGCGCGACCACCTCCTCGATCAGGACGGCGAGCTTCGGCCGGTCGAACGGCGCGCCTTCGGCCGGCAGCGCGGAGAGCTTGGCCAGGATGTCGCGGCAGCGCCGGGTCTGCTCGCGCAGCAGCTTCACGTCGGCGGCATGCGGCGAGGCCGCGCCGAGCGCGAGCTCCAGCTCCTTGGCGACGACCGCGATGGTCGCAAGCGGCGTGCCGAGCTCATGTGCGGCCGCGGCCGCGAGCCCATCGAGCTGCGAGAGATGCTGCTCGCGCGCCAGCACCAGCTCGGTCGCGCTCAGGGCATCGGCGAGCAGGCGCCCTTCCTCGGCGATCTGCCAGGCGAACGCGCCGATGAAGACGATCGCCACCAGGTTCGAGACCCAAATGCCGGCGATATAGAGCGGCGGCAGGATGAGCGGCGTGTCCTCGCCCCACGGCAGCGGGAAGAACAGAAAGGCGATGATGGTCGAGCAGACGACCGCGAAGACGCCGAGCGCGAGCGTCATGCGCAAGGGCAGCGCCATCGCGGAGATGAGCACCGGCGCGAGGATGATGAAGGCGAACGGATTTTCGAGCCCGCCGGTCAGGCCCATCAGCAGGGTAAGCTGCGCGATGTCGAAGGCGAGCAGCCAGGCCACCGGCGCCGGATCGAGCCGCTGCACGTTGCGGTAATGCATGCGCAGCGCGACGTTGATCCAGGCCGAAACCGCGATCACCGAGAGGCAGGCGGTGAGCTGCATCTCGAAGCCGAGCCAGTAGTTCACCGCCACCACCGAGACGGTCTGGCCCGCGACCGCGAACCAGCGCAGCGTGATCAGCGTGTTGAGGCGCACATTGCGGCGCGACCGCCCGGGCGGCTCGGAGAAGGTCATGGGGGGAAGATAGCGCGGAAGTGGCGGCGGCGCAGGGGCAAAGGTGTCGCGGAGAGGCGATCATGGGCTTGGCAATGCTCGCACGAAGAGCGCCGCAAAGAACCTGTCGTTGCGATTTGGAACCTTCAAGGGCTGGCATTTGCGAGTCGCCGGCCCGATCGTCACGCTGCTCGACTGCGACACGGGGATGAACAGAGATGAAAAAGAACGTCGCGCTGATAGCAGGCGTCGGCGGCATGTGCGGCAGCAACATGGCGCGCTTTCTTCACCAGACGGGAGAATGGGATGTCATCGGCATATCACGGAGTAGACCGGAGGATGCCGACATCGTTCGCCATATCGCAGCCGATCTCCTGAGCGCCGAGAGCATAGAATCGAACCTCACGGATGTCGGCGACGTCACGCACATCTTCTACACGGCGCTGCTCACCGGAAAGGACTTCACCGAAGAGAACGAATTGAACACCAGGATGATGAGAAATTTCCTGGACGTCGCGATTCCGAAAACGCCGCGCCTTGAGCACGTGCACGTTTTGGAAGGCGTGAAGCACTACGGCTATCATCTGGGCGAGTACAGGACGCCCGCGCGCGAAGACGACCCGCCCTGCGTGCCGGCGTATTTCTACGAAGCGCAGCACGCCCATGTGCTGAAATGGCAGAAGGGCCGTTCATGGAACTGGTCGACGACCCGGCCCGGCGCCGTGTGCGGCTACGGCAACGGCGCGCGCATCAACCTGATGACGGTACTTGCCGTCTACGGCACGATGATGAAGTCGCTGAAACTGCCGTTCTATTTTCCGGGCGACGACCAGACCTGGAATGCAATCACGTTTGCCTCCGACGTCCGGATATTGAACCGGGCCATGCTGTGGGCTTCAACCGATCCGCGCGCGGCGAATCAGGCGTTCAATATCGGCAACGGCAATTCCTTCCGGTGGAAGCACCTCTGGCCGCACGTCGCCTCGCTATTCGGAAGCGAGCCGGGCCCGATCAAGACGATGTCTCTGGTCGAATTCATGAGCGACAAGGCCGGCGTCTGGAATGACATCGTGCACAGAGAAAAGCTGAAGCAGACCGACCTGTTCAAGCTGGCGCCCTGGAGTTACGCCGACACCGTATTCTCGCGCGGCTGGGACAACATGATCAGCATGGTAAAGGCCAACCGTTTCGGATTCACCGAGATAATCGACACGCAAGACATGATGACCGAGATCATCGGAGATTTCCGCGCACGACGCGTCATACCGTGAGGGGCTGGCGCGTCGTCGCGGAAGGAGCTCAGGCNNCACTTCTTTATCCCCTCTCCGATCGTGGGCCATTTCACGCGCTTATCCCCTGCCGCAGCGCAGCAAAATCGCATTCCGAACAGCGCGTTGGCCCGTTCGCGGAACATCGCCTGCTCCAACGCGAGCGCGCGCATGTTCTGCCGTTCGGGCCCCGGGCTCGGGCGTGATCGGGCCTGTTCAGGCGCTTCCGTGCCCTCCCTTGCATCCCCCCGGGCGGCGCGCCAAACATCCCGCCCATGGACGCGCGCACGCCCGAGCCGGCCGTCGCGGTCGACCGCCTCGCCAAGGTCTACAAGACCGCGACGGCGGTCGACGGCATCTCGTTTTCACTGCCAGCCGGCTCGATCACCGGGCTCCTCGGCGGCAACGGCGCCGGCAAGACCACGACGATCGCGATGCTGATGGGACTCGTCTCGCCGACGTCCGGCACGATCCGCGTGCTCGGCGCCGCGATGCCGCGCCAGCGCTATCGCGTGCTCGCGCGCATGAACTTCGAGAGCCCTTACGTCGAGATGCCGATGCGGCTCACCATCCGGCAGAACCTCAACGTGTTCGGCCGGCTCTACGGCGTCGACGCACTCGGCGAACGCATCGCGCGCATCGCAAGCGAGCTGGAATTGACCGACCTGCTCGATCGCCCGACCGGCAAGCTCTCGGCCGGACAGAAGACGCGCGTGTCGCTCGCCAAAGCTTTGATCAACACGCCGGACCTGTTGCTGCTCGACGAGCCGACCGCGTCGCTCGATCCCGACACCGCCGACTGGGTGCGCGCGCGGCTCGAGCGCTATCGCCACGAGCATGGCGCGACGCTGCTGATCGCCTCGCACAACATGGCCGAGGTCGAGCGCATGTGCGAGCGCGTCATCATCATGAAGACGGGGCGCATCGAGGACGACGACACGCCAGCGAATCTGCTGAAGCGCTACGGCCGCAGCACTTTGGAGGACGTATTCCTCGACGTCGCGCGCTCGCGCGGCCACGCGGCCGAGACGGCGTCATGAGCGCGTTTTCGTTTTCGCCGCGGCGCGTTGCCGCGATGGTCCTGCGCTACTGGTATCTGCTGCGCTCGTCGTGGCCGCGGCTGTTGGAGCTGATCTACTGGCCTGCCGTGCAGATGCTGATGTGGGGCTTCCTGCAGCAATACGTGAATGCGAATGCGAGCGCGTTCGCGCGCGCGGGCGGCACCTTCATCGGCGCGGTGCTGCTGTGGGACATTCTCTTTCGCGGACAACTCGGCTTCTCGGTGTCGTTTCTCGAAGAGATGTGGGCGCGCAATCTCGGCAACCTGATGATCTCGCCGCTGCGGCCGAGCGAGTTCGTCAGCGCCTTGATGGTGATGAGCGTGGTGCGGCTCGCGATCGGCATGGTGCCGGTGTCGCTGCTCGCGGTCGCGTTCTTCGGCTTCAATGTGTGGTCGCTCGGCCTCGCGCTCGCGGCATTCTTCGTGAACCTGATTTTGACGAGCTGGGCGATCGGGATCTTCGTGTCGGGCCTCGTGCTGCGCAACGGCCTCGGCGCCGAGAACCTCGCCTGGACCATCATGTTCATCTTCCTGCCGCTCACCTGCGTCTATTACCCGGTCGCAACCCTGCCATCCTGGTTGCAGGTCATTGCCTGGACGCTGCCGCCGACCTACGTGTTCGAAGGCATGCGGGCGCTGCTGATCGAGCATGCGTTCCGCGCCGACCTGATGCTGGAAGCGCTCGCTCTCAACGTCGTGCTGTTTGCGCTTGCTGTTGCGGCGTTTCTGGCGCTGCTCGCGTCGGCGCGCCGCAACGGCTCGCTGATGCAGACCGGCGAATAAATTCATCTTTGCGCGGCACGATGTGCGGCGAGAAATGTTCCCACGTTGACGTCATGACGGAAAAGCGACACGGTATTGCAGTGCAAAAAGTCGGGCCGGGGCCAGACCACATGCCAATCGGAGAATTCGGCGGCGCCGCAGCGCTGCCGGGCGATAGCCCGTTTCTGGCTACGCCGATGTATTGGCTCTACGAGATGGGGCATGCGGCGCTGACGCCGTCACGCGCCTTCGCGGACGCCGGGCGCATCTTCTTCAAGAACCCCGCCAATCCATTCGCGCATACCACCATGGGGAAGGCCGCGGCCGCGGCGTTCGAAGTGTTCGAGCGCACCACGCGGCGCTACAGCCAGCCGGATTGGGGCATCAGCTCCACGCTCGTCGGCGCCGAGCGCGTGCCGATCAACATCACGCCGGTGTGGCAGCGGCCGTTCTGCCGGCTCCTGCGCTTCGAACGCGCGTTCGAGCGCGCGCCGAGGCGTCCGCAACCGAAGCTGCTGATCGTCGCGCCGATGTCCGGCCACTACGCGACGCTGCTGCGCGGCACCGTCGAGGCGTTCCTGCCAAACCATGACGTCTACGTCACCGAATGGGTGGACGCACGCATGGTCCCGCTCAGCGACGGCAACTTCGATCTCGACGACTACATCGATTACCTCGTCTCGATGCTGCACGCGCTCAACGGCGACACGCACGTGGTCGCGGTGTGCCAGCCTTCGGTACCGGTGCTCGCCGCCGTCGCGCACATGGAGGCCGAGAACGATCCGTACGTTCCGCTGTCCATGACGTTGATGGGTGGGCCGATCGATACGCGCGAGCACCCGACCGTGGTCAACACGCTCGCCGAGCAGCGCGGCATCGATTGGTTCCGCCGCCACGTCATCACCAAGGTGCCGTTCCCGCATCCGGGATTCATGCGCGACGTTTATCCGGGCTTCCTGCAGCTCAACGGCTTCATGACCATGAACCTCGATCGCCACATCGAGGCGCATAAGAACCTGTTCCGGCAGCTTGTCGAAGGCGACGGCGACTCGGTGCAGAAACATCGCGAGTTCTATGACGAATATCTGGCCGTCATGGACCTGACCGCCGAGTTCTATCTGCAGACGGTCGAGACCGTCTTCATCCGCCACGCGCTGCCGAAGGGTGAAATGACGCATCGCGGCGCCAAGGTCGATCCGGGCGCGATCCGCCGCGTGGCGCTGCTCACCGTCGAGGGCGAGTTCGACGACATCTCCGGCGTCGGCCAGACCGAGGCCGCGCATCGCCTGTGCGTCAATATCCCGGCCGACCTGCGCGCGCATTACCTACAGGAGGGCGTCGGCCACTACGGCGTCTTCAACGGCTCGCGTTTCCGCTCCGAGATCGCGCCACGCATCTCCGACTTTGTGCTCTCGCACAACCGGGCCGGTCGCGGCGGCGCGCCGCTCAAGATCGCCGGAGCCTGATCGCGGCCACCGCGCGATCGTGGCACTATGGTCGTCCGATTCTCGGCAGGCTCGATCCATGACGCTGCGCGCGCTTCTCTTTCGCCGCACTCCCGAGCCTCAGGCGATCGAGGTCGCCCACGGCGGTGCCGTCTATCGTGTCGAGCTGCGGCGGCACGCGCGGGCGCGGCGCTATACCTTGCGCGTCCAGACCGCGAACCGCGCCGTCGTGCTCACCCTGCCGCCGCGCGGGAGCCTGAAAGAGGCGAAAGCCTTCGCGCAGCGCAACGGCGGCTGGATCGCGACGCGGCTGAAACGCCTGCCGCAGGCGATGCCGTTTGCCGACGGCGCGCACGTGCCGCTTCGCGGCGTGATGCACGCAATTGCGCACCGCGGCGGCGCGCGCGGCACCGTGTGGACCGAGACCGGCGCCGAGGGACCGCTCCTGTGCGTCGCAGGAGATACCGCACATCTTGCGCGCCGCGTGCGCGATCATCTTAAGCGCGAGGCCAAACGCGACCTCGACGCGGCGAGCCGGCATTATGCCGCCGCGCTCGGCGTCGCGATCAAGCGCGTGGTGGTGCGCGACCAGTCAAGCCGCTGGGGATCGTGCACCAACGCGGGCGTCCTTTCCTACTCATGGCGGCTCGTTCTCGCGCCGCCGCACGTGCTCGATTATCTCGCCGCGCATGAGGTCGCGCATCTCATCGAGATGAATCACGCGCGCGCATTCTGGCGGCTGGTCGCGCGCATCTGTCCCGCCTACGAAAGCGCCAAGGGCTGGCTCACCGCGCACGGCAACGCGCTGCACCGCTACGGCGGGGAGACGTCGATGACGGAGCATGGCAGCGGTGACGCCACGTTGGTCGACAAGATCGGCCAAATCCAATAGACGGCGCGGGTCTCGCAAATCTGGCCCCCCAAATGCTCCGTCCCGATACGTTCGCGCTGACCGCGCTGCTCTCGCTGTTGACCGCGCTCGGGCCGCTCGCGGTCGACATGTATCTGCCGTCGTTCCCGGAGATCGGTCGGCTCTTAAGCGCGTCGCCCGCGACCGTGCAGCTTACGCTCTCGCTTTACATGGCGTCCTACGCGGTCGGACAGATCATCTACGGACCTCTGTCGGACCGTTACGGCCGGGCGCCGGTACTGCGCGCAGCGCTCGCGGTCTATTGCGTCGCCTCGTTCGCATGTTCGTTTGCGCCGAACATCGAACTTCTACTGACCGCGCGCGCCGTCCAGGCGCTCGGCTCCTCCGGCGCGATTGTGCTTGCGCGCGCGATCGTGCGGGATCTCTATGAAGGCGCACGCGCCGGACGCGAGCTCTCGCTCATGGGCGCCATCATGTCGCTCGCGCCGGTCGGCGCGCCGATGATCGGCGGCGTCTTGCACAGTGCGTTCGGCTGGCGCTCGCATTTCATCCTGCAGAGCGCATTCGGCCTAATCGCCGCCTATTGGGTGTGGCGCGCGCTGCCGGAGACGTTGCGCTTCCGCGCGAGCGGACCGTTCTCGCTCGGCGCCGTCGCCCGCAGTTACGGCGTGATCCTGCGCAACCGCGCGTTCCTCGCCAATGCCGGGATGCTGTCGATCAGCTTTGCCGGCGTGTTCGCCTGGATCTCCGGCTCGTCCTTCGTGCTGCAGGACATCTACGGACTGTCCGCGCTCGCATTCGGGCTCGCGTTCGCGGCGGCGAGCGGCGGCTATCTCGTCGGCACCGCGCTCGCGACGCGCATCGTGACGCGGATCGGGATTGATCGCACCATCGGAATCGGTACGGTCGCGCTCGCGATCGGCGGACTCTTGGCGGTCGCAACGCTCGCGGCCGGCATCGCGTCTCCCATCCCGCTCGTCGCCGCGATGGCGATCTACGCGGTCGGCATGGGACTGGTGCAGCCGCAGACGATCGCCGGCGCCATGATGCCGTTTCCCGAGCGCGCGGGCGCGGCCTCCTCGCTCGTCGGTGTGTCGCAGATGACCATCGCGGCGATCACCGGCGCGGCCGTCGGCCACGCGCTCGGCACGAGCGCATGGCCGGTCGCATGGCCGCTTGCCGTGTGCGGATGTCTCACGCTGATCTTGTGGTTCGTGTCGCGCGGCGTGCGGGCGCGCGAAGGACGCCACAGCTAGAAGTTTGATCGAAGAAGATCAGTGGCGTCCGAACACGTTATCGATGAATCCGCCGAGGCTTGAGGTGTTCGCCGGCCGCGCCTCAGTCGGAGGCGGCTGCTCCGCTCCGATCGAGCCGGGCGGCCGCGGAATGTCGCCGGCAGGTATCGGCGGCGTCTCGACCTGCGTCGTCCTGATCCGCGGTGGCATCGGCGACGGCGGCGCGACCGGTGCCGGGCGCGGCGGGAGTGCCGCCACACGCGGCGGACGCGGCGCCGGAGACGGCGCGCGAACCTGCGCGGGCGGCGCCAACGGCGCGATCGCGACGGCCTGCGGCTTCGCGGGCGTCAACGGCGCAACGGCAACGAAAGGCTTCGGCGGCGTCAACGGCGCCGCGGCGACCGCCGGCGGCCTCGCGGGCAGGAGCGGCGCGATCGGGCGCGGGTCGTCGTCGCGCGACAGTGGCGCCGCGGCCGTCGGCGAGAGCAGCGAACTGATCAGTCCCGAGGGCGACGCAACCGGCGGAACAGTCGCCGGCGCTTGCGGCGAGTCGGACGCGTGCCCGTTCAGGCCCGGCAAGTCGGCGACGGGCAGACCCTGGTGCGCCACCTTCATGAAGCGGCTCCAGATTTCGACCGGCAGGCCGCCGCCGGTTGCCTTGGTGGGGGTNNTGCCGGTCTTGCCGGCGGCCGGCGACCCGGGCAGTTCGGCCTTGCGCGCCGTGCCGGTCGTCAGCGTCTCCTGCATCATCATGTTCATCATCGCGACGTTGCGCTCGTCGATCACGCGGCCGAGGCCGGGGTCGCGCGCGCGATAGATGAGCTTGCCGGCGGCCGTGCGCACGCGCTCCACCACGTGCGGCGCGACCGCGATGCCGCCGTTCGCGAATGGCACATAGGCCGAGACCAGCTCCATCACGGAGACTTCCGA
>PLJS01000022.1 GCA_003140315.1 Hyphomicrobiales bacterium | reverse complement strand
AGCCCGCAATTGACGGGCAATGTCGGCACCGATGCGATCCGCGCTTTGACGCATGTGTTGCAATTTTTGAACGATGTCCCGGTGTTGCTTCGACCCCCCGCCCGCGTGCGTTTTGGAGTGGTCAAAATATCGAGCAAACTATCGATCGGCTATACTAAATAGAATTCCAGATGATGACTCGCCGATTCGTGGGCTCGTATGTCGTCAAACTCCGGATTCCCAGGTTGCGGCCTCTACGATCACCGCCGATAATGTTCATGAGCCAACGGGGCAGCGCGATTCCGAATCTCCGTGGTGATTGCGAAGGAGCGGCTGATGATACCTGTTACGTTTGCGCCGACATGCCAGACTCCGGAAAAGATCCCGGAATACGTCGCACTCCTGCATAGAACGTTCCCGGATGCAACGGAGCGGTACAGTCCGGCCTATCTGCATTGGTTGTATTATGAAAACCCCGATGGTCCCATCATCGGCTTCGATGCGTGGGTTGGTGATCTTGCGGTGGCCCATTACGTCTGCGTCCCTCTGCGGGCCCAAATTCAGAGTGTACAGCCGCGGCGCGTTTTGCTCTCGCTCAACACGGCGACCCATCCGGACTATCAGGGCAAAGGCCTGTTCCTGAAGCTCGCGACGCAGACCTTCGCGCTAGCGGCCGAGCAAAAATACGAGGCGGTGGTCGGCGTCGCCAACGCAAACAGCACGCATGGCTTCGTCAATCGACTCGGGTTTCAGCTTGTTTGCCCTCTCGATGCACGGATCGGAGTGGGCTCAATCCGGATCGATCCGGTGGCCGCACGGAACGCGGCGCAGGATTTCATACGCACTTGGTCCCAAGAGGCTATCGCGTGGCGCCTTGCAAATCCCTATCGTGGGGCGCGGCTGGCGAATCAAGATAACGGCATTGCAAGCTTTGTTGCACCAAGCACAAATTTGGCCTTCATGGCATGGACCGAGCGGCCGGCAAACCCGGACTGGTCACTAGTCCCTNNATATGCGCCCGCGCGTATTCGTCGGGTTGATTCCGCCTGCCGCCGTTCGGACCAATCTTTATCGGGACATCCCCGGCTGGCTGCGGCCAGTTCCGCTGAATTTGATTTACAAGCCGCTGACGAGCAATGTGCCACCTAGCATAGCGGCCTCCAAAGTTTTTTTCGATTTCCTGGACTTCGATGCCTTCTGAGCAGCCACTGCCAACTCAATATTTGGCACAATCTTTGGGTGGTAATAACCGCGCCTGTCCCGGCCAGTCCTTGGTCGCTTTCCTGTTCGCCCACCAGGACGACGAGGTCGCGGTCTTTTCGTGCATTGAGCGCGCCGCGCGCGGTGGGCGGCGGGTCGTCTGCCTCTATCTCACTGACGGCGGCCATGGAGGACAGCGGACCGATCGCCGCTGTGCCGAAAGCCTTAGTGTCCTGCAATCGCTCGGCGTCGATGCGGCTGACATCCATTTCATCGGCGTGCGTGAGGGTTTTCGCGATGGCGAACTTCATACTCGCTTAGAGGCGGCGCTGGCGGCCGTAGAGGCTGTGCTTACTCCGGCCGACGCTGTCCACGCCCTGTATATGCACGCCTGGGAAGGCGGTCATCAAGACCACGATGCAGTTCACCTGATCGGCGCCGCCTATGCGGCCAAGGCAGGGCTCCTCGACATCAGCCGGCAGTTCACGCTGTATCGTGCGGCATCAAATCTATTGGGAGTGAAGTTGTTTGCTCCGCTAGCAGAAAACGGGCCGGTAGCGGAGGAGTCGATCCCGCGCACCGCACGGCTGCGCTACCTCGGTCTGGCACTAACCTACACCTCGCAATGGAAAACCTTTGCCGTGCTGTTTCCAATGCTGGTCCACGCCTATTGTACTCAAGGCGTGGAGGCGACACAGGGGGTGTCGCTGGCGCGCCTGAACGCGCGACCGCACGATGGTCCGCTGTTGTATGAGCGTCGGGGACATGCGAGGTACGAGGAGTTTCGCGCCGCTGGGGACGCATTCCTGCGCGCGCAGTTGCGCTCGGAAGACTTTGAAAACGCGGATTCGTTGCGGCGGTAGTTGGATCTCCGAACGGATGTGCTTGCGGCCGATGTCGTGTTCTCATCCCAGCTCGATTGCGTCCTCGATGCCCGACGTTTTCTCCCGTGCCATTCAATGACGTTCGATTCGACCTTAACAAGCCCTCAATTCCCGGGCAATGTTCGTCGCGATGCGATCGGCATTGGCCATGATCGTAAAAGTGTGCGCCTTGGCGGGAAGCGCCGACAGGGCAGCACCGTCGACAACGTACACACCCGGGAGTCCCATCACTTTGCCGTCCCGATTTGATTCGTGCGGCGCGGGGTTCTCCCGCATCGGCACTGTTCCGGCATAATGGGTATCCGCGCCAGCGGCTCCGAGGGTGAATGTGCCCGGCATCATCCAAGCTCCGTAGCGGCGGAGTGTTCGCGATAACCTACCGCGAACATCCTTGAGGCAGCCGGACAACTCGTCCTTGAACCCTCCTTGGACGATGACGCGATCGTCCGGCGTCACCCTCATTCGATGATTGCTCAATTCGCCCGGAAAGAAGCAGTTGCCGACCGCGATCGTGGGAAGCAGGACGCGTGACAGTTCGCGCGCCGCGCGCCGCGACAGCGGAAACCGATTGATGAATTCGGTGACCGGCAACCCATGCGTCGAGAAGATGGCGCCGAAGGCATAGCCGCTCTCGCCGGGTGCCCAGGTCACCGTGAAGGCAATATCGCCCAACGCAAAGAAACGCTCCGGAACGGCGGCGCCGAGCGAAGCAGGCAGCCAGAGTGCAAACGCGGCCGCCGGAGTGGAGAGGAGCCGTATGGCGGCCTCCCGCCGCAAGGAGCGG
>PLJS01000210.1 GCA_003140315.1 Hyphomicrobiales bacterium | reverse complement strand
ACCTTGCCGCGCACCGGCGTCCATACGCCGACGAGTGTCCGGGCGAGTGATGACTTGCCGGAGGCGCTGGGTCCAATGACGCCGAGCGCCTGCCCGGCCTTCAAGATGAAGCTTACGTCCTGCACCACGACCCGCTGCACGCCGGGCGGTGCCGCCGCGATATTCTCCACGATGAGGCTCGTCCGCGGCGCCGGCAAACTCATCGGCTCGTTCTCTTGCGCCAGCAGACCCAGCAACTCGGACAGGCGGCGCCAGCTCTGACGCGCCGACACGAAACCCTTCCAGTTGGCGATCGCGAGCTCGACCGGCGCAAGCGCGCGCGAGACCAGAATAGAGCTCGCGATGATGATGCCGGCGGTCGCCTGCTGCTGGATGACGAGATACGCGCCAAGCCCAAGCACCAGCGACTGCAGCGCGAAGCGCAGCACCTTCGACAAAGCGCCGAGCCCACCCGCCACATCGGCGGCGCGTTGCTGGCTCGCCATATATTTGGCGTTCGCGTCGCCCCACAGGCGGCCCATCCGGGCGCTCATTCCCATGGCGCGCACGACTTCGGCATTACGCCGTCCCGCGTCGGCAAGATTGGCACGCGTCGTCGCGTGGGTCATGGCCGACCGGGTCGGGTCGCGCGTCAAAAACTCGGTGAAGATCGTCAGGCTCGCCAAGATGACGGCGCCGATCAGCGCCGCGATGCCGATCCACGGATGGAACAGAAAGCAAATGACCAGATAGATCGGCATCCACGGCAGATCGAACAGCGCCGAGGGACCGCTGCTGCTGAGAAACGCGCGGACCTGCTCGAGGTCGCGCAACGACGCGAGGCCATCCCCGGGCATGCGTGTGCGCAGCGGCAGCAGCAGGATCGCATCGTAGACGCGCCCGCTCAGCCGCTCGTCGAGCACCGCCCCAATGCGCACGAGAATGCGCGACCGGATCATGTCCATCGCGCCCTGAAAGGCATAGAGCGTCAGCGCCAGGATCGAGAGCGCGATGAGCGTCGGGATGCTGCGGCTCGGCAGCACGCGATCGTAGACCTCGAGCATGTAGAACGAGCCGGTCAGATACAGGACGTTTATGACGCCGCTCATCAGCGCCACGCCAACGAAGGCGGAGCGGCATGCCCACAGCGATTCTGAAAGCTCAGACGATACTTTCCGACTACCGGAAGAGGGGCGCGACAGCATCATGGGTTCAGGCGACCTACCAATGGTGGGCACGCATGAGAATGCACCATAATTACGATACGTTCGTTAGCATATCCATGAACTTTCAGGCAGTTTCCTTTACTAGCCGAATGCAGTACACACCCATAATAGAATTCTGAAGTTGTTCCGAAACGATATATCCCCGTTGAGCCTTGTCGTCATGGCTAGTCGAGCAACCGGCAATGGTCGTAGTTGCGAAATTGAACGAAGACCTATGCCGCCCACTGCCGAAATTGACGGATTGCTAATTGCCCGTTCGCTCATTCGATTTCTCTCCGCTTTTGCACCAACCATACCATAGCTTGCGGCGTCGCCGCCGCCCTTTCAATCGATTCCCGACCGCACTACGCCCTGGTCAACGCATAACCACACAGCGCCGAGTGTTTCGAGCGTTGTCGGCAGGGTCGACCCGCGCCGGTGACCAGCTTGATGGAATCGGACGACCGCGCTGACAACAAACGAGGGACGAAAATTGGAGCGCGATCGGGTTGCGCGTTCACGCCGGTCCCACACCAAATGGTTGGAACGCAGTTCCAGTTCGCACGTTGCTTGCATCTGCCCCGAGGGCGCTAATGGAGAACATCAAATGAAGGCAACGAAACTCATTCTCGCGGCGGCGCTGCGCCACCGAAGCTGTGGCTTTCGGGACACTACTTCCGGAGATCTCGCGGTTGTCAGCTGTCGCTATTGCCGACGACGATCCTCGCTGTAATCTCCCAGTCGAATAACGGAGGGGCACACCCATGAAGAAGATGCTCGTTACTGCCATCGCCGCTGCGGCGTTCGGCGCGCCCGCTTTGGCGGCTGACCTTCCGGTGAAGGCACCACCGATCGTGTACACGACCACGACCTACAGCTGGTCGGGCTGCTATCTCGGCGGTTACATCGGCGGCGCGTGGGGAGCCCGCAACGTCTCGGCGCAGGATCTCAACGGCTATAACTACGGTGGCGTGGCCGGACCACCGTTCGGCTATAAGCTCAACAGCAGCGTCCTCGGCGGCGGCACGCTCGGCTGTAACTACCAAACGGGCCAGTTCGTATTCGGTGTCGAAGGCGAAGGTGGCTACTTGAGCCTGAAGGGGTCGTCGTTTGACCCGAATAGCCCGTTCCTGCCTCTAGATACGCTAGCGAGCGCGAAGGTCGGCGACTGGTATGGCATGATTACCGGCCGTGCCGGTATCGCTTGGGATCGGACCTTGTTCTACGTGAAGGGCGGCTTGGCCTTCGTGAACACGAGCACCTCCGTCGTGGACGCGAACCCAGCTAACGGCAATACGATCACGGCGAACGGCGGCAACAACACGCGGGCAGCCTGGACGGTCGGTGCCGGCATCGAATACGCGCTCTCTGGAGCCTGGAGCGTCAAGGGCGAGTATATGTACATCGGCCTCCACCAAACCGATACCGACTGCGGCAACGCAGCGGTCGGCGGCGGCCGGTTCTGCTGGAGCCAGAATTTGCCCGGCATCCAGACCGCCAAGATCGGCATCAACTATCACTTCAATGCGGGTCCGGTTGTTGCTCGCTACTGAGATCGGCTGATACTCACCAGAAGAGCCCCGGGCATGACCAGGGGCTTTTTTGTTGGCAACGCGCGAGCTCAAGGTGTCGAAGAACGCATTCGACTTCGGATGGATGGCGGTTGATTCGACACCCAATGGTTGGAACGCAGTTCCAGTTCGCACGTTGCTTGCTCATCTGCGCCGAGGGCGCTCATTGAGAACATCAAATGAAGGCAACGAAACTCATTCTCGCGGCGGCGCTGCGCCACCGAAGCTGTGGCTTTCGGGACACTACTTCCGGAGATCTCGCGGTTGTCAGCTGTCGCTATTGCCGACGACGATCCTCGCTGTAATCTCCCAGTCGAATAACGGAGGGGCACACCCATGAAGAAGATGCTCGTTACTGCCATCGCCGCTGCGGCGTTCGGCGCGCCCGCT
>PLJS01000143.1 GCA_003140315.1 Hyphomicrobiales bacterium | reverse complement strand
TCGCCGCCGTGCGAGCGCGCGATGTCACGCGCGATCGCGAGGCCAAGCCCGGTGCCCCCTTCGTCCTGATTGCGGGCATCGTCGAGCCGCAGGAATGGCTTGAACACTTCTTCGCGCATGGCCGTCGGAATGCCGGGGCCGTCGTCGTCGACGGTCACGGTCAGCCAGCGATGATCGCGGTGGCCGGTGATGGCGATCGAAGGCGCAAAACGCGCGGCATTCGACACCAGATTGGTTAGGCAACGCTTGAAGGCCGCGGGCCGCACCATCACCACCGGCTGGCCGTGGAACACCACCGTCGCCTTGTGGCCGTGGCGCACGGCGTCATCCCTGAGTTCATCAAGGAAGTCCGCCATGTCGGTCGGCGCCGATTGCTCGCCGGAATCCCCGCGCGCGAACGCGAGATAGGCTTCCAGCATGCGGGCCATTTCATCGACGTCCTTCATCATCGCATCGACTTCGGGGCTCTCCTCGATCAGCGCGAGCTCGAGCTTGAAGCGAGTCAGTATCGTGCGCAGGTCGTGCGAGACGCCCGCGAGCATGGTCGTGCGCTGCTCCATGGTGCGCTCAATGCGGCTTTTCATCTCCAGGAAGGCCTGGGCGGCGCGGCGAACCTCGCGCGCCCCGCGCGGGCGGAAATTGGGCGCGTCGCGGCCCTTGCCGAAACTTTCGGCGGCGTCGGCAAGAGTTAAGATCGGCCGGATTTGATTACGCAGGAACAATATGGCGATGAGGATCAACACGAGCGATGTGCCGACCATCCAGAGCAGAAAAATTTCTGAGTTCGAGGCATAAGCGGCGCTGCGCCGGGCGATCACCCGCATGATCGAATTGTCAAGTTGGATGCGGATCTCGACCAGCGCCGCGCGGCCGACGGTATCGATCCAGAACGGACGCGCGATCTGCTTGCGCAGCTCGATCGAAAGCGCCTGGTCGAGCAACGAAAAGAACGGTTTCGGCCCCGGCGAGGGCATTTCGGAGATCGGCAGGAAGTCCACCACAAGGCCGAGTTTCTCCTGCGCGATGCGGCGCACCTGCGTGTGCTCGGCGTCCTGCGGGTAGCTCTTATTGACCTCGATCAGGGCGGCAATGTCCTGCACGACGGCGGCCGAGAGATTTTGCGTCACCAGATTCCAGTGGCGCTCCATGAATACCCAGGCCACGACCGACTGCAGAATCACCATTGGCGCGATGATGATGAGCAGAGAACGGGCATAGAGGCCCTTCGGTATGATCCGTTTGTACCAGCGGCTGAGCCGGTCCCAGGATTCCGAAACGCGAACGGCCGCCGAACGCAGGCGCGCGATGCCGATGTCGATGCTGGTCATGGCGTCACCAGCAGGCGATAGCCGATACCGCGCACTGTCTGGATAAACTGCGGATTGGCGGGATCGCGCTCGATCTTGCGGCGCAGGCGGTTCACCTGCACGTCGACCGCGCGCTCGTTGGCGCCGCCGCCATTGCCGGCGAGCGCCATGCGCGGCACGGTCTCGCCCGCCGCGACGGCGAGCACGCGCAGCATGTCGCGCTCGCGATCGGTCAGGTGCACCGCCTCCTCGCCGCGCTTGAGTTCTCCCCGCCCGAGATGGAACAGGAAATCGCCGAAGCGAACGGACTCGATCGCCGGAACCGGCGCCGGAATGGTGCGCTTCAGGATATTTGCGATGCGCAGCGAGAGCTCGCGCGGTTCGAACGGCTTGGACACGTAGTCGTCGGCACCGAGCTCCAACCCCGTGATGCGGCTGTCTGCCTCCGCCTTCGCGGTCAGCATCAGGATCGGCACCGCGGACGAGCTACGCAGCGACTTCGCAAGCTGGAAGCCGGTCTCGCCCGGCATCATCACGTCGAGCACGAGCAGGTCGAACGACAGGCTTCCGAGCTTGGCGCGCGCGTCGGCGGCATTGTTCGCGGTGGTGACACGGTAGCCTTCGGCGACGAGGTAGCGCGACAGCAGATCGCGGATGCGGCGGTCGTCATCGACGACGAGGAGATGCGGGGCATTGTCGGCGACCGGTTCGACGGACAGGGCCATGGGAGGCTCCGATCTCGCCTCAGCGCGGCCGACGCGCGCGGTCCGCCCGGGCAATGAACCGCAGCACGGCTTCGCGACTGTCCGCGTCGATCATTGTGGTGAGGAAGGCGCGTGCGCCGTCGTGGGCGCCCGAGCCAAGCTCCGCGAGCGCGCGGCCGATACGCACGGTCTGCAGGCCCGCGAGCCGCATGGCAAGCTGCTCGCCTTTCGGCGTGACGTAGAGCAGGCGATGGCGGCGGTCGTCCGGCCCCTCCTTCTGGATCACGTAGCCCTGGTCGACGAGTTGCTTGAGCACGCGGCCGAGCGACTGCTTGGTGATGCGTAAGGTTTCGAGCAGGTCGGCGACCTTCATGCCCGGATTGCGGTTGACGAAATGCAGCACGCGATGGTGCGCGCGGCCAAAGCCGAACTTCTCCAGCACATGGTCGGGGTCGGAGACAAAATCGCGGTAGGCGAAGAACAAGAGTTCGATCAGGTCCCAGATCGGCTCGCCTTCGGCCGGCACCGCCTCCGGGTCCGACCCGGCGGCGCGGCCGGAATCCTGATTCAAAATTATGTCAGCCATGTTGACATATTTCGGTTTGATTGTTACTCAATAGGCCACCTTTGCGAAAGGATCGTACCTAAAACCCCATTCCGGGGCGTTTTGGAGCCGGTCCGGCGAGCAAATGTCCTTTGGACCGGTTAAAACGGACCGGGACGAACATACCGGGACTTAGCCGACGACGCAAAACGCGTTGCGGCGAACCGTGGAAACGCAAGGAAAGGCCGCCGCCGGGTGGCGCAAGGAGCAACGCAATGGCAGCGCAGTCCTACGACAAGATCGACGGCGTCATCTGGTACGACGGCAAGCTCGTTCCTTGGGGCGACGCCAATGTGCACGTCCTCACCCACGGCCTGCATTATGCGAGCGCGGTGTTTGAGGGCGAACGCGCCTATGGGGGCGAGGTGTTCAAGAGCACCGAGCATTCCGAGCGGCTCAGGCGCTCCGCCAACATCCTCGACTTCGAGGTCCCGTATTCGGTCGCCGAGATCGATGCCGCCAAGAAGCTCGTCATCGACAAGAACAACCGCCCGAACGCCTATGTGCGTCCGATCGCCTGGCGCGGCTCGGAGATGATGGGCGTGTCGGCGCAGAACAACACGATCCATCTGGCGATCGCCGCCTGGGACTGGCCGAGCTATTTCGATCCGGCGGAACGGCTCAAGGGCATCCGGCTCGATCTCGCCGACTACCGCCGGCCCGATCCGGCCACGATCCCCGCGATGGCCAAGGCCGCGGGCCTCTACATGATCTGCACGATCTCCAAGCACAAGGCCGAGCGCAAAGGCTACTCGGACGCGATGATGCTCGACTGGCAGGGCCGCGTCGCCGAATGCACCGGCGCGAACATCTTCTTCATCAAGGACGGCAAGATCCACACGCCGATCGCCGACTGTTTCCTGGCCGGCATCACGCGCGCGACCGCGATCGATCTCGCCCGGCGCCGCGGGATTGACGTGATCGAACGCCGCATCATGCCGGACGAGCTCTCGGGCTTTTCCGAATGCTTCGTGACCGGCACAGCGGCCGAAGTGACCCCGGTCGCCGAGATCGCCGACTGGCGCTTCACGCCCGGCAAGATCTCCGAGCAGCTCATGAACGATTACACCGCCGAGGTGATGCCGAAGGGCAAGAAGGCGGCGGCGTAATTGAACTCCGCTCGTCCCCGCGCAGGCGGGGACGAGCTATTCGGCGGCGTCCCGGCGCGGCGCGGAACCGGTCCAGCGCCCGGCCGCCGCGTCGTCGGTCCCCTTCGGAGCGACCCACTGGACGCTCTCCGCCCGCTCCTCTTTCTTCCAGAACGGCGCGCGTGTCTTGAGATAGTCCATCAGGAATTCCGCCGCCGCGAAGGCGGGCTCGCGGTGCGCCGCGGCAGTGACGACGAGCACGATATTGTCGCCGGGCACGAGCCGTCCGTAGCGGTGGATCACCGTGACGCCGAGCAGCGGCCAGCGCGCCTGCGCCTCCTCGACATGTCGCGCGACCTCCGCCTCCGCCATGCCGGGATAATGCTCGAGCGTCATCGCCGCCATCTGATCGTCGCCGCGGCAGATGCCGGTGAAGCTAGCGACCGCGCCGATGTCGGTACGCCCGCGCGTGAGCGCCGCGATCTCGTCGGCGAGATCGAAGTCCTCGCGCTGCAGCCGGATCGTCATCATCCCCCCGTCATCGGCGGGAAGAACGCGATCTCGCGCGCGCCGGCGATGTGCGCGTCAGCGCGTACATGGGTGTGGTCGATGGCCGCGCGGATCACCTTCGCGTTCTCGAACGCGTAGGCATACTCCTCGCCGCGCCCCGCAAGCCAGGTGACGAGCTCGCCGACCGTCGTGATGCCGGCCGGGGGATCGACGTCCTCCTCCGGCTTGCCGACGCGTTCGCGCACCCAGGCGAAATAGATGAGTTTCATGCCCGCAAGATAGGCGATGACGCGCGCCGGTGCCACTCGGGGCCGGTCAATCGTCGATCAAATGCCGCACGCCGGCGCGGAAATAATCCCACCCGGTGTAGAGCGTGAGGATCGCCGAGAGCCACAGCAGCCCGATGCCGATCTGCGTCGTGGTGGGGAGAATCTTGTCTCCCGCCTCGCCCGCGATGCAGAAGCCAACCGCCAGGAGTTGCAGAAACGTCTTCCATTTCGCGAGCCATGTCACTTGCACCGTGACGCGCAGTTCCGCGAGATACTCGCGCAGGCCCGACACGAGAATTTCGCGGCACAGGATGATGATCGCGGCCCACAGCGCGAGGCCTTTGATGGTTCCGTCGACCGCAAGCATCAGCAGGCAGGACGAGACGAGCAGCTTGTCGGCGATCGGGTCAAGCATGCGGCCGAAGCTCGACTGCTGGCCATACGCGCGCGCCGCGTACCCGTCGAGCACATCGGTGATGCCGGCCACGGCGAAGACGAACAGCGCGACCCAGCGCAGCCACAGCCCGTAGCCGAGGATCGACTGCCAGTACATGCAGGCAACGACGATCGGCACCGCGACGATGCGGGCGTAGGTCAGCATGTTCGGCAGCGCAAAAGCCCGCGCCGACGAGCCAGGATTCGCCGTCGTGGTCATGGGCCAAAAAGAGCATTTGCCACAGCGCGGCGCAACCGCCCCCTGGGGATGGCTGGCCTACGACGGCATGGCAGGCGGATCATGTGGTAACGCTGGGGAATATGGGGTTGCTTCACGCGCGCGCGCTTTGCTCGTGGAAATAATCATAGATCTTGCGGGCGGTTTCGTCGTTGACGCCCGGAACCTGTCCGAGATCGGCAACGGAAGCGCGTTCGATCGCCTTGAGCGTGCCGAAGTGGCGCAGCAGCGCGCGCTTGCGCATGGGACCGATGCCGGGGATTTCCTGCAATCCGGCCCCACGGATGTCCTTCTTGCGCTTCTGCCGGTGTGATCCGATAGCAAAGCGATGCGCCTCGTCGCGCAGGCGCTGGACGAAATAGAGGACCGGGTCGCGCGGCGGCAGCTTGAACGACGCGCGCCCGTCCATGAAGAATGTCTCCCGGCCGGCGTCGCGCTCCGGCCCCTTGGCGATGCCGACCAGCGGAACGCCCGACACGCCGAGCGCGGCGAGCGTCTCGCGCGCCGCATTGAGCTGGCCGAGGCCGCCGTCGATCAGGACCAGATCGGGCCAGGGGGAGTCGGGCTGGTCTTCACTTTCCGACTGCTCATCATGCGCAATGTCCGCTGCAGGTGCCGCAAGCTGTTCCCTCCCCCCTTGTGGGGGAGGGTGCCCGAGCGCAGCGAGGGCGGGAGAGGGGGTCTCTTCGAGTGAACCTTGCGAAGCGACCCCCCTACCGACCGCTTCGCGGTCGACCTCCCCCTCTAGGGGGAAGGTAAGAGAAGCGCGCGGCGCCTCGGCCAGCAGCCGCTTGAACCTTCGCGTCAGCACCTCGCGCATCATGCCGAAGTCGTCGCCCGGCGTGAGCTCCGCCGAGCGGATGTTGAACTTGCGGTACTGGTTTTTCCGAAAGCCTTCCGGTCCCGCCACGACCATGGCGCCGACCGCGTTGCTCCCTTGGATGTGGCTGTTGTCGTAGACCTCGATCCGGCGCGGCGGCTTGCCCAAGGCAAACGTTTCGGCGAGCGCGGTCAGCAGCCGCTGTTGCGAGGCCGTCTCGGCGAGCTTGCGGCCGAGCGCCTCGCGCGCATTGGCGAGCGCATGGTTGACCAGTTCCTTCTTCTCGCCGCGCTGAGGAACGAGGACCTCGACCTTGCGGCCGCTCTTGACGGAGAGCGCTTCGGCGAGCAGCGCCCGATCCTCGATCTCGTGCGACAGGAAGATGCAGCGCGGCGGCGGCTTGTCGTCATAGAACTGCGTCAGGAACGCGCCGAGCACCTCCGCCGCCTCCAGCGAGCGATCGGCGCGCGGGAAGTAGGCGCGGTTGCCCCAGTTCTGCCCGGTGCGGAAGAAGAACACCTCGACGCAGGTGTATCCGCCCTGCTGATGCACGGCGAACACATCGGCCTCCTCCACGCCGCGCGGATTGATGCCTTGGGTTCCCTGGATCGCCGAAAGCGCCGCGAGGCGGTCGCGATAGACGGCGGCACGCTCGAAATCGAGCGCATCGGACGCCGTCTCCATGTCGCCCGCGAGTTCGTCCTTCACGGCGCGGCTCTTTCCCGAAAGGAACGACTTCGCCTCGCGCACCAGCTCGGCATAGCCGGTGTGCGAAATCTCGCCGGTGCACGGCGCCGAGCAGCGCTTGATCTGGTGCAAGAGGCACGGCCGCGTGCGGCTCTCATAGACGGTGTCGGAGCACGAGCGGATCAGGAACGCGCGCTCCAGCGCGGTGATCGTCCGGTGCACGGCCTGCGCCGAGGCGAACGGCCCGTAATAATCCCCGGGCTTTGAGCGCGCGCCGCGGTGCTTGGCGATCATCGGCGGCGTATCGCCGGCGGTGATCAGGATGTAGGGGAACGACTTGTCGTCGCGCAGCAGCACGTTGAAGCGCGGACGCAGGCGCTTGATCAGGTTCGCTTCCAGCAGCAGCGCTTCGGTCTCGGTCCGGGTGGAGACGAATTCGATCGATGAGGTCGCGGCGATCATGCGGACGATGCGCGCGGTATGGCCGGCCTGGCGCGCATAGGCGACGATGCGCTTGCGGATGCTCTTCGCCTTGCCGACGTAGAGCACCTCGCCCTTGGCATCGATCATGCGGTAGACGCCGGGCGCGGCCGGCGCATGCTTGGCGTAGCGCACGATCGCCGCCACGCCGGCCGCCAGACGGCCCGTCGGCGCGTCGGCCGACTCCTCAATGACCGGCAGACTGAGTTCGTCCTCGACCTCGTCGTCGTCGAGGTCGATATCCGGCTCGATGTTGGCTTTGGGGTCGTCGGGATTTGTGCCGTCTGACATGGCGGGAAAATAGGGATTCCCAGCCCGCGGGGCTAGCGCAGCGAACTCTCCCACCCCTTCTCTCAATATAGCATCCATGCTATATATCGAGTCATGGGCTGGGTCGTCGAAGCGCTCAATGCGACCGTACGGACCGAAATCGACGCGTTACCCGGTGATATGAAGGCGAAATTCCTTCGTATCGTGGAGATGATTCAGACGTCGGGGCTGGAACGCATGCGCGAGCCCTAAGTCAAGCACTTGGAAAACCGGCTCTGGGAGATGCGGATGTCGGGGCGCGACGGCATCTCTCGCGCAATCTATGTAACAGCGCGCGGCCGCAGGGTTGTTGTGCTTCGGGTCTTCATCAAGAAGACGCAAAAGACGCCGAACAGCGAACTGATAATTGCGCGTGCGCGCGCCAAGGAGGTCGAATGAGCACGATCCGCATAGACGATCTCGCGAAGGAGTGGATGAAAGACCCCGCCTTTCGCCGCGAATACGACGCCCTTGAGGAAGAGTTCGCGTTGGCCAAGGCACTGCTGGACGCACGCGACCGGGCAGGCCTTACTCAATCACAGGTCGCGCGGCGCATGAAGACCACGCAGACGGCCGTGGCGCGCCTGGAGGGCGGACGGCAGAATCCTTCCACCCGAACGCTCGCGCGCTATGCACAGGCAACCGGCCACCGCCTCGTGATCGGTTTCGAGCCGATCAACAAAGCGAAGCGTGCGAAACGGGCGTAAGTCGCCGCGCCTACTTCGCGTCGTGGAAAATGACGCCCAGCGTATGGCGCTGCCCGGAGCGCAGGCGGCTGACGCCGTGGCGCATGTTGACGCGGTAGACGCCGCGCGTGCCCTGCACGGGCCGGTGATGCACCGGGAAGATCACGCCCTCGCCTTGGACGAGCGGGACCACTTCGGCGCGCGATTGCATGCGCGGGCGCTGTTCGGTGAGCACGAACTCGCCGCCGGTGAAATCGGCGCCCGGCCGCGACAGCAGGAACGCAACCTGCAGCGGGAATACGTGCTCGCCATAGACGTCCTGGTGCAGGCAGTTGTAGTCGCCCGGACCGTATTGAAGGAGCAGCGGCGTCGGCCGCGTCTGCCCCGCCGCGTGGCAGCGCTTGAGGTAGTCCGCATGCGTGGCCGGATAGCGCTGCGCGATGCCCATCTGCTCGTTCCAGCGGTTCGCGACCTCGGCGAGCCGCGGGTAGAGGCTGGCGCGCAAGTCCGAGATCAGCTCCGGCAACGGATAGGCGAAATACTTGTATTCGCCGCGGCCGAAGCCGTGCCGCGCCATGATCACGCGGCTGCGGAACAGAGGATCGTCGCCGTAGCTTGCGGCGAGCGCGGCGCATTCCTCCGCGCCGAGCAACGGCCCGGTGGTGGCGCAACCATAGGCGCCGAGACTCTCCGCGATGCCGGCCCAGTCCAGTTCCGCAACACGCCGCGGGATGCCGGATAGCGGCGCGGTGCGCCGGGCGTGGGTCGATCTCATGGCGTGATCTCCGCGCGTCTGCTCGCACGCGCCGACAGCCGTGCCCACCCGGTTTCCGTTTGCTATTCGGTGACGCCGACGTCCGGCGTCTGCCAGGCGATGTGCTGGCCGCCATCGACCGCCAGCGTCTGGCCCGTGATGCTGCGCGCACCAGCGAGGAACACGACCGCGGCGGCGATCTCCTCGGGCGTCGGACCGCGGCCGAGCGGCAGCGCCGCCGTCTGGCGGGCGAAGTCGGCCGGCTCCTGACGCGCGCTCGCCAAGGTCGGTCCCGGCGCAACCGCGTTGACGCGCACCCTTGGCGCAAGCGCCTGCGCGAGCGTGCGCGTCGCTGTGTGAAGCGCGCTCTTGGCCAGCGTGTAGGAGGTAAATTGCGGTGTCAGCTTCAGCACGCGCTGATCGAGCATATTGACGATGCAAGCGTATTCCGTCGCTTGCGCCGCGAAGGCCTGCGCCAGAAACAGTGGCGCGCGCAGGTTGACGGCGAACTGCCGGTCGAACAGCGCGCGATCGAGATGGCCGATCTCGTCGGGCTCGAACATCGCGGCATTGTTGACGAGCAGCGTCAGCGGACCGATTGCCGCCGCGGCGGACGGCACCAGCGCCACGACCGCATCGTGATCGGCCAGATCGCCGCGCACGACCGCGGCGCGCCCGCCCGCGCGCTCGATGTCGGCGCACAGCGCTGAAGCTTCCGCGACTGCGTGACCGGCATGGATCGCGACCGCGTAGCCCGCTTCGCTCAGCGCGAGCGCGATCGCGCGGCCGATGCGCCGCCCGGCGCCGGTGACGAGCGCTGCGCGCGGTGATCCGGCGTCGATCGCACTCATCGCACGCCTGCACGAGCGATCATGGTGAAGGCTTCGCCAACGAACGGGCGCGATAGATACGGTTGCTTAGTCATGCTCATGGCCGATCGATCGCATTTTAATAAAGCTTAACTCAAAGGGCGCGAAACACGAGTTGGCACGGGTCGATCAGGTCATCGCGGGGGCGTGGGTGACCTTGAGGACGCGGGCGGCACGCCGGATCGTGGGATTCGGACGCCGCCCGCGGGGCCCGCCAGGAGTGTAGGATGAAAAACACGATTCTCAGCGCTCTCGCGGTCGTAGCCGCGATCGCAGCGACGCCCGCGTCCGCCGCGGACCTTTACCGTGGCCCCGCGCTCGCGGCCGCACCCTTCAACGTCTACAACTGGAACGGCGCCTATGTCGGCGTGAACCTCGGCTATCAATGGGGTACCGTCACCAACTGGGGCGCGAGCCCGAACGGCCTGATGGGCGGCGGCCAGATCGGCTACAACTGGCAGAACGGCTGGTTCGTGTTCGGCCTCGAAGCCGACATCCAAGGCTCGGCCGCCAACGACACGTTCGCGGCCGACAAGTTCTCCAATCCGTGGTTCGGCACGGTGCGCGGCCGCGCCGGCTACGCCATGAACAACGTGCTCTTCTATCTGACCGGCGGTCTCGCCTATGGCGGCCTCCAGGCCCAGCTCGGCACTGTGAGCGAGTCGCAGACTCATCTCGGCTGGACCATCGGCGGCGGCGTCGAAGTCGGCCTCACGCCCAACTGGTCCGCCAAGGCCGAGTATCTGTATGTGCGGCTCGACGACCGCGGCTACGTGCTGACCGGCCTCAACAACGGCCTTGAGTCCAACGTCTTCCGCCTCGGCGTCAACTACCGATTCTAAGGGCGCCGGCGTGCTCTTCCATGCCGTTTTCGCAGCAAGGTGTAGCGCGCTACCGCCCTGGAAAGTTCCCCCGCGGCAAGTCACGTCGAGGGTCTCTAAGCACTTGAACCTACTGCATTTTACGATGTTCCCGAGCGCTCCTAGAAGGTCACTTGGTGTGGCCTTCCTGCACTAGACACTGGCGCCCGATCAGAGCAAATCGGCGCCATCGATGATCAATAAGAAATTGGAGAAGTTCATGAAGCGTGCACTCGCAGCCGCGATCGGCATCCTGACGCTGGCAGCGCTGCCGGCATTCGGCGCCGATATTCCGCCCCGCATGCCGGTGAAGGCACCGGCCTATGTCGCGCCGGTCTGGAATTGGACCGGCTTCTATATCGGCGTGAACGGCGGCTACAGTTGGGCCCAGTCGGAGCACACTGCACTCGGCGGCACGACCGGTCTGTTCAATCAGAGCGGCGGGCTCATCGGCGGCACGCTCGGCTATAACTGGCAGACCGGACCGGCGGTGTTCGGCATCGAGGCCGACCTCGATTGGGCGCGCATCAACGGCTCGGCTGCGCTATGCCCATTCGGCAATTGCTTCACCGACATGCGCAGCTTTGGTACGGTCCGCGGCAGGCTCGGCTACGCAGCCGGGATGTGGATGCCGTACATCACGGGCGGTCTCGCTGTGGCCGACATTCGTGCCGGTCAAGACGCCTTCGGCGGCGCCACCACTGACCAGTGGCGTACCGGCTGGACCGTCGGCGGCGGCATTGAGGCGATGTTCGCACCGGGCTGGTCGGCCAAGGTCGAATACCTGTATGCGGACTTCGGCTCATCGACGACCGGATACACTCCGGTCGGAAGCGGCGTTCCGTTCACCGCGAGCGAGCGCAACGTCAACATCATCCGCGGCGGTATCAACTACCACTTCGGAGAAAGCCCGGTCGTCGCGCGATATTGATCGCCTCTACGATCGACCTAAACATGAGCCCCGGGCACCCCCCGGGGCTTTTGTTTTGGGGCGAGCCGAGCGCGATCAGGCCATCACCCGCGTCGCGCCGGGCGGAGCCGACTGGCGCCGCGCCCGCACATGCGCGTCTATAAGGTATTGAACAGATTGATTTTTTTCGACCGCTCGCGCGTGACGAAAGCCTGTCCACTGTGTCCTTTTTGCACTAGACGGTCGCCTCACGCGGGTTAACAATTTGTTAATAACTTGGATCAGCGATGGAGGCGGGGGGCCATGAATCGCGCGTTTGTAGCAGGAATTGGTTTGCTGGCCGTGGCGGCTGCGCCCGCGGTCGCGGCGGATTTGCCCGTGAAGGCACCCCCGCTCATCGTGGCCTATAATTGGAACGGCTGTTACGTCGGCGCGAACGGCGGCTGGAAATGGGGCCGGTTCCGCGACTCGGCCGACGTGCCGTCCACGACCGCGACATTTCCTCTCGTCGGCGCCGTGACAGCCGTGGCCGACGTTGCATACCCCGACCAAATCAACGGCAACTCCGGGGCCCTGGGTGCACAGCTTGGCTGCCGGTGGGAAACGCCAGGACACTGGGTATTCGGCGTCGAAGGTGATTTCGACTGGACCAATCTAAGTGCGACGTCGGTGCTGAGAACTCCGTCGGGTGTAGGCCTGACGTTCGTTCCCGGCGATTCGTTCACCGACCGGATGCGTTGGGAATCGTCCGTGCGAGCCATCTTCGGCCGCTCCTTCGATCGTTGGCTGGTGTACGGAACCGCAGGCGTCGCATTCGCTCGGGTCTCGATGGATTCCAACTACATTGCGACCATCTCCGGCGGCATCCCATTCCCGCCGTCGGCGGGGTCGGATTCGAAGATCCTCCCCGGCATCACGATTGGCGGCGGTGTCGCCTATGCGTTGTCGAAGAATTGGGACATCGGGGCGGAATACCGCTTTACGGCCTATGCGAAGGGCGACTTCAACCTCGGTCCGGTCGCGGGCTCTTGCGGCAACATCAGCAACGTCGCCGTCGTCATTGGGTGTGTCAATCAGAACTCGACCGGGCATAAGGACCTCGAGACGTCGGAGATCCTGTTCAAGCTGAATTACCGGTTCGACTACGGACCGATCGTCGCGCGCTACTGAGCGCACGCACTACTCTCTGGAATGCCGAAACCCCGGGCTCTGCCCGGGGTTTTTGCTTGGCTGACGCGATCGCAGCAGCGCGCGATCAGGCCGTCACGCGCGTCGCCTCGAACGCCGGGACCTTGGCGGCGAAGGCATCGAGCCACGTCACGAGCTTTGGAGAGTGTGCGCGCCATTTCCCTCCGAAGCGCAAGTCGCCATAGCCGAGCGCGCAGGCGAGCGTGATCGCTCCGACATCCGGAATCGCGTCAAGCGGGGGCGGATTTGCCTCCAGCGCCTCGAAGGCGCGCGTGACCTTGCCGGTCTGGTGATCGAGCCACTTCTGAACCGCCATTTCGGGCGGACGCCAGCGGCCTTCGTAGACCAGCAGGATGCCTGCATCCAAGATGCCGTCACACAGCGCCTGCAGGGTGAGCGCTTTCATGCGCGCCGTCGTGTCCTGCGGGACGATCTTGCCGCCGCCGGCGCGTTGATCGAGATAATCCAGGATCACCGGCGAGTCGTAGAGCACGGTCCCGTCCTCGACGATCAGCGCCGGAATCTTGCCGAGCGGATTCTGTTTGCGGATCGAGTCGTTGGCGTCGGTCGGATCGGCCTTCTCGACGGTGACGTCCTGGTCGAGACCGAGGATGCCGAGCGCAAGCTTCACCTTGCGGCCGAACGGCGAAGGCGGCGAGGAACGCAGGATCATCATGGAGAATACCGATGCTGAAGGAGGTCCAATGGCGGCAACGCGCCGGATCGTTCGCGCTGGCTATGACGATCGCAGGCGACGCGAAAGCGAAGAAGCGTCCGGCGGCTCAGCCGGTAATGACGAGGTTCACGGCCTTCGGGCCTTTGCCCTTCTTGTCGGGCTCGACGTCGAAGCTGATGTGCTGTCCTTCGTTGAGCGACTTCATGCCGGCCCGCTCGACCGCCGTGATGTGCACGAACACGTCGCGACCGCCGTCGTCGGGCTTGATGAAGCCGTAGCCGCGCTCGCTGTTGAAGAACTTGACGGTACCACCCTGCGCCATCGGGAAGCTCCTTTGCCCCAATGTTGCCCCCGCCACCGGCCCCCACGGCGCGGCAGCTCGGCCGGACATTCGTTTCACGGGGAAAGGCGTCGGCGCATCAGCCGCAGTCATCTCCGCCGGCCCCCCTCGGGAGGCGGAACGTCAAAGCCAGCACTTAAAGTAGATCAAAACGCGGACGCGGTGGAAAGGGGCGCGCCGCCGCACCGGTCACTTTTCGCCCGCCAGCCAGTCGAGCCGCACGCCGCCGCGCCCGTCATCGGCCAGCACCGCGGCAAGCGCGGGCAGCAGCAGCTTCAGTTCATCCTCCAGCCGCCAAGGCGGATTGACCACGATCATACCGGTGCCGGCGAGCCGCTGCGCCGCGCCGCCGGCCGGCGCGCCGGCGACGGCCAGCTCGGCGCGCAGGATACGCGGAACGCCGAGCCGCGACAGCGCCCGGGCAAAGCGCGCGGTCTCGCGCGTATCCTTGAGCGGATACCAGACAAGATAGACGCCGGTCGGCCATTTGCGGTGGGCACCGGACAGCGCCTCGGTGAGCCTCGCGAACTCGTCCGGCTCCTCGAACGGCGGGTCGATCAGCACCAGGCCGCGCCGCTCCTTCGGCGGCACATAGGCGTTGAGCGCCGTATAGCCGTCGATCGCGACGACCTTTACGCGCGCATCGCCATGCATCGCGCTGGCAAGCGCATCGGCGGCCTTCGGTTCGAGTTCGCACGCGACCAGCCGGTCCTGCGGGCGCAGCCAAGCCCGCGTAAGCGTTGGTGAGCCCGGATAGGTCGTGAGTTTGTCCGGATTGAGCGCCGCGACCGCCTCGAGATACGGAGCCAGCAGGTCACGCACGGCCGGTTCGAGCGATGCGGCGCGCAAGCGCCCGATGCCCGCTCGCCACTCGCCGGTGCGGCTCGCCTCCGCGCCGGTCAGGTCGTAGAGCCCGGCGCCCGCATGGGTATCGATCACCCGGAACGCGCCGGGCTTCTCTTTGAGATGCGCGACGATGCGGCCGAGCGTCGCGTGCTTGACGACATCGGCGAAATTCCCGGCATGAAAGGCGTGGCGATAGTTCATGGCCCCGAGCCGCCTGCATTCTTCGAGACGGCGCTACGCGCCTCCTCAGAATGAGGCGGCTTGTGAGGCTTCTATCATCCTCCGCGCACCGGCGGCATCGTCAGCCGATCGCGCCGGCAGGAGCGCCGTTCGACATCGGCGCATTCGCGGAACTGCAGATCGCGCGTGAGGCAGATGCGCACCTCGCTCAGCCGCGAGCTCGAACACGTCACCGCGACGCCGGTGCGCTTCATCCCGGGATTTGCCTTGACGAAGGCCTCTTCGACCTCGTCGGGCGTGACGGTCAGCGCGTCTTTCAAATCAAGATATTCGGGCGGGATCTTCACGGCCGCGCGCGCCTGGCGGATGGTGTCGAAATAGCCGCGCGCCGGCATGCCGGTGCAGGTGCCGTGCTTCTTCCATTCGTTGATGACCAGCCCCCGCGCCGGCATCAGGTCGAGCATCGAGTTGATGATCCGGCCGTCAATGAAGGGCGGCGGGTTCTGACAGAACTCCGGAAAGCCTCGCTCGTATTGCGGCCACAGCCCGTGCACCACGAACGAGAACGGCCGTGCGCCGCACTGCTGCCTGGAGCTTGGCCGGTCGCCGGCCTGTTCGCAGAACGACGGCGACCACGACAATGAGAGCAGATAGAAATCAAAGTTGCCGGGCTCGTTCTGGCGCCGATCCTGCGCGGCGGCCAAGCCGCCGAGCCCCACGGCGAACATCGCGATCAGCAATCCCCATGCGAGCCGACGCATCGACGCCCCCTGACGACCGTTGCATTGAGCGGAAGATTACACCGCAGGTGAGAACAATTCAAGAACAGAAGCGAACGCACCATGCCCGGAATCCCCGAGCAGCGATCCGTTTCAAATATTGACGCCGATCAGGGCCGCGCCATGCGGCAGCCGGGGTTGTAGGCCCAGTTGCGGTCGAGGCCGACGACGCACCATTCGACGCCCCAGCTCACCCCGACCCAGCTTCCGGTCTCGTTGATCGAATAATAGATCGTCCGGCGCTTTCCATCCGTGACGTCGGCAACGCCGCCGCAGTAACGGCGCGGAATCGCGTCGGGAGCCCAAGGCCGGAATGCGATCTCGTGGATTCGGTCGACGCCGGCGATATTGAGATTCGACTGCCAAAAAGCACTTTCCTTTTGGGCAAAGCGCGCGCTGATCTTGCCGAGCACGGAAGGATCGTCGCAGAGCGGCACCGTCGCGTCATAGCGCGGGCCGGACAGCCCGAAATTCAGCTCGAAAAAACTCGCCGCCGCTGCCGGAACCGCGGATGACGCGATCGCGAGCAGGCTCGCGAGCGCAATGCCAAAACCTCTTAGACGGCCCATGCCGGCGCTCCCCAACGATATCGGACCGTGCCGCGCCGCGTGGCGCCGGTCAAGACGCGGGCGGCTTTCTCTGTGGTGATGTGGCGAAAAGGCCGCTCAACCGCCGCCGGGACGAGCAGGCGCCGCGTTCGCGTCATGCGCCGGGCCGACAGGCGCGGCGGAAACCACGCAGGGCGTCTCGGAGAACTGCCACGACGTGTTGTTGAGCACCATGCCGCACGTGGCCATGCGCGGCCCCTTGGGGCTCACGAGGCAGACCGATTGCCCGAGCGCGAATTCGCGGCCCTGCGCGAGGCAGATGCAATCGGCGGCGGCCTGCGAGCCGGCAGCGTCCAAAGTGAGAAGAGAAAGCACGAGAAAGACGGGCGCGCGCATCATGCTGATCCTCCCCTTTGCCTTATTACGGCAGGGAGGATCCTAGCACAGTCCCGAAGCTGTGATGATCGCCGCTCAGCGGCTCGCCACGACCGTATTATGGTAGAGGCTGCAGATCTTTGCGGCGGTCGCCGACTGCGTGCGCTCGAATTGCTCGAACGATGCGCGCAGGCCGGGGTCCTGGATGTGGACGATCGGGCCGCAGGCGCTATAGACCGAGGAGCCCGCCGGCACGGCCGCGAAGGCCAGGATGGCGGTCAGAATTGCAAGACCAGTCAGGCGAATGATCATCTGAAACCCCCTGATGCCGCGTCGTGCGGTCATGGTTAATTAATAGTGTGTCGCGCCCGGGAGCCCGCGGGTTCAAACGCCGATGCTTTTTTTTGTGCGGCACATGACGGATTGCCGCAGCCGCCGAATTCAGCCCTGCCCGTTGGGAAAGTCCCCGGACGCCTGCTAGGCTTTCCGGACATCACCAGGGAGGCACTCATGGCGATCTTGAAGCGTGGGCTGGCGGGCGAGCCGGTCAAAATCCTGCAACAAAAGCTCGGCGTTCCGGACGACGGCCAGTTCGGCCCGGGCACCGAGAAGGCCCTGAAGGACTACCAGACCAAGAACGGCCTGAAAGTCGACGGCATCGCGGGCCCGGATACCTTCGCCGCGATGGGCCGTTACGAGCTCATCCTGCTCAAGACCGGCACCTCCGGCGACACCGTGAAGAAGATGCAGACCGCGCTCGGCATCGCCGCCGACGGCAAATTCGGTCCCGGCACCGCCAAGGCCGTGATGGACTTCCAGGCCAAGAACGGCCTCGACGCCGACGGCATGGCCGGCCCCGCGACGCTCGCCAAGATGTCGCTGTTCAAGGAGATGACGCCCGAGGTCGTGAAGCGCTCGGAGATCGTCGTCGGCTCCGCCGTGCCTGCGGCAACCGCCGCGACCGCCGGCGCCGCCACGCCGCCTGAAGCCGAAGCCCCGAAGCGCAGCATCTGGGGCACGCTCAAGAGCTTCTTCGGCGGCTGATCGCGCTGTCATCCCGGGCGAGCGAAGCGAGACCCGGGACCCATGTCGCCCTGAACGAAATTTTTGATCGCGGGGAATCGTGGGTCCCGGCTCGCGCGACGCTCAGCGTCGCTTGGCCGGGATGACGCTCACAGTGCTCCAGCCCGCCTGCGAAACATTTCCGCCCTCCATTCGTTGTCGCGTGAAGCTGGAGGGCATTTTCATGACCGATACCGTTACCGCACCGGTGCTCGGCATCCACGGCGCGGCGCATCTGCCGGCCGTCGATGTCGACAGCTATAACCTGGAGCTGAAGGACGACGAGGGTTTCCTCGGCGACCGCGCCAGCCGCCAGGCCTTCCACACGATCCTGGAGAACTGGCGCAAGCCCCTCCGCAAGCTCGGCGTCGATCCGTTCGGCGACACCCCATCCGACGACCTCAGCCGTCCCAAGCTCGACGTGGTGCTCAAGGACGGCGACCCCGAAGCCGCGGCCGTGATCCAGAGCGCGATCGAGGAATACGCGCAGGAATTGGCGCTCGTGATCCGGCGCTTCCTCAAGGCCAAGGCCTGGGCCAACACGGAACGCATCGCGATGGGCGGTGGCTTCCGCGAAAGCCGCATCGGCGAATTGGCGATCGCGCGCGCCGGTCTCATCCTGAAAGCGGACGGCATCAAGGTCGATCTCGCGATGATCCGCAACGATCCCGACGAGGCCGCGCTGATCGGCAGCCTGCACCTCGCGCCCGCCTGGATCTTCAAAGGCCATGACAGCATCCTAGCGATCGACATCGGCGGCACCAATATCCGCGCCGGCGTGGTGCTACCGAATGTCGGCAAGGCCGCGGACCTGACCAAGGCCTGCGTGTGGAAATCCGAGAAATGGCGTCACGCCGACGAGAAGCTCACGCGCGAGAAGGCGGTCGACGAGCTGATCGGCATGCTCAAGGACTTGGTGAAGCGCGCCAAGAAGGAAGACTACAACCTCGCGCCCTTCATCGGCATCGCGTGTCCGGGCAAGATCGAGGACGACGGCAGCATCGCCAAGGGCGCACAGAATTTACCCGGCAACTGGGAAAGCAGCCGGTTCAACCTGGCGGCGCGGCTCGCCGAGGCGATCCCGACGATCGGCGATCATGACGTGACGATCCTGATGCACAACGACGCCGTCGTGCAAGGCTTGAGCGAGATCCCGTTCATGCAGGACGTCAAGCGCTGGGGCGTGCTCACCATCGGCACCGGCCTCGGCAATGCGCGCTTCACCAATCGGGGCAACGGCAAGGGCGAGAAAAGTTAGGCAGACCGCCGTCTAAGCCGAAGCAGGCCGATGCGCCCGGAGGAAGGACCGTATCTGGCGCACCGCCAGGGGAATCCGCTCCTTGGGCTCCTTCCATGGGAACATGCTCACTTCGGCGTTGGGCGCGAGCATCGCGGCCTCCATGGCGATTGCGTACGGATGCGCCGGAATATCGTCCGGCAGGATCAGGACGGGCGTCTGGCAATTGCGTACGAAATCGCGCGTCACGGTAAAAACGAAGTCGGGGTTGGTGCGGTACATCTTGGTCACGAACTTATCGACCATCTCCATCGTAATCTCGGGCCGGCGCTTGACCAGTTCGGGGCCCCAGCCCTTCATATTGTTGTCGTAGAAAAGGTCGCGCATCTCCGGACGCGATCCGCTGGGCTGCGCCAGCACGGCGGCGACGATACGATCAGGCGCCCGCTTCAGCAGGTTCCAGATGAACGGGCCGCCAATGCAGAAGCCCATCACCATGAACTTGTCAATGCCGAGGTGATCCATCAGGCCGAGATGGTCATCGGTGTAGGCGTCCCACGGCCGGTCGGCCTCGAGCGGACCGGAAGACTGCCCGGCAATGGCGTTGCGCAGGTCCGACGCGATGCAGCGGTACTCTCCCTTGAACTCCTCGAACGGGTTAAAGGGCGCGCCGTTGGTGAAGTTGAAAATCCCCGCGTTCAATCCCCCGCCGGGAATGAGCAACAACGGGAAGCCGGAACCGGCCTCCTCATAGTGGATGCGCACGGCGCCGTTTTCGTAGAACGACATGGCAGTTTCCCCTTGCGCCGATTGCTGAGCAAGCAGGCGCGGCGCTGCGGCCATCGCCGTCGCCGCAGCCCCCGTTGCCAGTAAAGTGCGCCTGATCGGATCCATGATCGGCGCCTCCTTTATCGTTGTCATAGCCGGTGCGGACCAAAGCCCTCGGTACACCTTCAGGCGCAATCCGCTGTGCGCAATCTTTATAGCATTGGTTCTGTTGGCGCTGAAGGCTCGAATGCCCTGCGGCCCAAGCGCGAAGCAGTGATGCTCCGGGGTAACGTCCGCTTACGAATGACGTGCGGACGTAATTTGCTCGTCGAAAGCCTTTCGGCTCACGACCCAGGCTGTGTGAAAACTC
>PLJS01000278.1 GCA_003140315.1 Hyphomicrobiales bacterium | reverse complement strand
CAAATTTGCATGGCGTTTCTCCCCTTGTCCCCTTGCTTTATCTTACTTGGTCACCCGCCCGTGGCTGCGGTGCGGCCACGACAGTGACGCGTGGCAGATTCCGGCGAGATGCCCCGCAGGTGCCGCGGCTATTCTTGTAAGTAGCTGATTTCAGTCCAGCAACTGGTAGACCTCTCGCGCATGCTGGTGGCCGACCAGCGCGATCCCACCCACGCCGCGCTCAATGAGGGCACAGACTTGGCGCACCTCCTCGTCCTGATCGTGGTCGTTGGCCACGGACCATAACAACGAGGTTCCGTGATGGCTAGAAATTCGTCCTACCAATGACCTGGAGCACGTCGCGAAGCCAACGGCCGCGTATGGTCCTTCGCGTCGTTTCGCCGCGATGTAGCGATTTGTCGGCTATCGGAGGCAGAGCGGACTCTCTCATGCTACGCGGCGATGTCCTCCAGCCTGCGGCCGCGCGTCTCGATCATGAACCATGACGCGAGCGCCCCGATGATGGCCACCCCCCCGAAGAGCAGGAATACCGAAGCGATGCCTTCCTTGCCGACCATGAAACCGATCACCGCTGGGCCGATTGCGGAGGCGATGCGCAGCCAGGAGGTCGCGAGCCCGGTCCCAAGCGCGCGCATGCGCGTCGGATAGACCTCCGGCGTGTAGAGATAGAGCACGGCGTTCGACGACCCGATAAGCCCATAGGCCAGCGTAGCTAGGACGATCACCCACATCACATCCCTTGCACCGCCAAGGCCGAGCGCAGCGAGCAGCACGCCGCCCCCGACGAATGTCGCCAGAATCCATTGCTTGCGTCCGATCCGGTCGATGCAGAACGCGCAGACCAGGAGGAGAGCGACCTGGGCGACATTCGTCAGCGCCGCGGCACGGAGCGATTGCTGCAGCTCGAGGCCATAGACCGTGCGGTACAGGGTCGGCATCCAGTTGTTCATGCCGTTCGCGATGAAATAGGCACAAAACCACAGCGTCCAGACGATCAATGTGCGCCTTCGGAAGACCGGCGAGAGCACCTCCATCCATCGTGTGCGCTGCGGCTCGCCGGGCGCGGGCCGGGCCTCCGCACGCCCCGTATCCGCCACCGCCGACTGCGCGATCGAAGGAATTCGACGATCGGTGCTCGCCTCGACGTCCCGGATGATGGCTTCCGCCTCTGCGAGGCGACCGCGCGAGATCAACCACCGCGGCGACTCGGGAAGGCGCAGCAGCAGCAAGGTGATGACGAGGCCCGGAATGCCGCCAAGCAGGAACATCGCCTGCCATCCAAGGTACGGCACGACCCATGCGCCCACCTGTCCGGTCGCCATGAGGCCGACCGGAAAGATCATCTCGTAGAGCATGAAGAAACGCCCGCGCTGCCCCGCGAGGGATAATTCGCTGATATAGGTGGCCGCGACAGGCATCTCTCCGCCAACGCCGATGCCCTGCACAAGACGGCAGGCAAAGAGCGCCCAGAAGTTTCCCGCGAGTGCGCAACCGATGCTCATGATCGACATGATCGCTGTAGCCGCCGCGGCCATGCGGGTGCGCCCGTAGCTTTCGGCGAGGCGGCTGAAGATCAGGGCACCGATGAGTTGCCCGACATAGCTTGCCGAGATCAGAAAGCCGATCTCGGTCGGCGTGATCTGCCATGGACCGATCAGCACGGGCAGCACGAAGGCCATCGACAGCGCGTCGAAGGCGTCGAAGAACGTCGCGCTTCCCATGACGACGCGCGAGCGCATATGCCAGCGGGAGAACGGCACACTCTCGATGCGCGTCAGCAGCGCCGCCGCGTCCAGGCTGCCGCGTCTGTCCGCATTCGCGAGGGAATCGGCCGCGTCCACGGTCACGACAGTCATCGTTCACCCTGTTTTGTCGCCGGAGAGCGCCCGTTTTCCGTCAGGCCGTGGCGGCCATCTTCGGCTTTGCGAGCGGGACGGTCCAGGCGTCGTAGCCGTAGAGCCAGCTCGGGTCGTCGTCAGCGCCGCTCATCCACGTATTGGCGCTGGAAATCGACTGGATACGCGAAGTGCGCGGCTTGCGGCTCGCTTCATAGACCGAGAAGGCCCCCTCGACGTCCTCGCCGTCGACCGCCTCAAGGCAGCGGGCGAGCACTGCGGCATCCTCGATCGAGGTCGCCGCGCCCTGCGCCATGTATGGGGTCATCGGATGGCACGCGTCGCCGAGCAGGGCCACGCGGCCTCGGCTCCAGGTCGGCAGCGGCTCGCGTTCGAGGATCGCCCATTTGTGGCAATCCGGGCAGGCATCCAGCACGTTGCGCACTTCCGGGTGGAAGCCGTCATAGGCGGCGCGCAGCTCTTTCACGTCGCCCGTCGCGGACCAGGATTCCGGCGTGATCCAGTTGGCAGGCTCAGGCACGCTGGTGACGAGGTAGAGCTGGCTGCGGTCCTTGGTCGTGTAATAGATGACGATGTGCCGATCGGGTCCCCACCACTTGGTGCGGGATGGCGCGATCTGCATGTCGCCAAGGCGCGCGGCGTCGAATACCGCGCGGTAGGCGATACGTCCCTTATGGATCGGCGCATCGGGACCGACCACGATCTGGCGCACCAGCGAGTGCACGCCGTCGGCGCCGATCACCGCGTCGGCTTTCGCCCCGGAGCCATCCTCGAACGAGAGCACCACGTGCGCGCCGCGCTGCTCCAGGCCGGTGAGCTTCTTGCCGAGATGGATGATCTCGGCAGGCAGCGCGTCGGCCAGCGCATTGTGCAAGTCCGCGCGGTGCATGCAGAGAAACGGCGCGCCGTACATCGTCTCGGGCATCGGCAACTCGCGCTTGATCTCGCCGGTATCCCACACCCGGTTGAGGTGCGAATACGGCATGAACGAGATTGCGCACAGGCGATCCAGCACACCCATCCCGCGGAGCACGTTGGACGAGTTGGGGAGCATCTGGATGCCGGCCCCGATCCGGCCGAAGCGCTCCGCCTGTTCATAGACTTGGACATCGAAGCCGGCCTTGCGCAGCGTGATGGCGGCGGAAAGCCCGCCCATCCCAGCTCCGACAGTGGCAACCGAAAGCTTGAATTTCGCCACGCGTTCGCTCCCGTGCCTGGTTCGAGTCGGCGCGCGACCGATCGGCCGCCGGCGCAAGGTCAAGTATGGCAAACAGGTCCCGCGTATGTAAGCCGACATTCTCCGGACGACTGTTGTAAACAGGCGCGCGTACGCGCAATGGAATCTGCCTGCTGGATGCCGGCAAGCCGCGGCGCGATTTGCGGCGCCATGATCGCGGCCGCGCGAATGGCGCCGTCAGCGTGGAACCACAGGTTCTCGCGACGCGCAATCCGGGCGAGAAGCGACACACTTGCCGTCTGCTTCGTCCGGTAAGCTCGACGCGACCGGCCGAAGACTTGCGCAACTCGTCTACTGGCTGCCGCTGATCCAGCTCGGTCTCGGCATCGTGCATGTTCCAGGTCCTGCGCTGATCCCGGCGATCTTTGCGGCCTATCTGGTCATGCGGATCAAGTCCTAGGGATTCAGCAACCGGTGCAAGAAATAGAAAAACGGGCCGGTATACTCGGCGCGGTTCTGGCGCTGGTCCCAGATCGTGAACGACGTCAACAGCAGCAAGACGAATAACAGGCGCATCCAAGTACGGTTACTCTGTTGCCATAAAGTTTGATTGAAAACATGTCGACAATTTGAATCATCGAGCGCCACCAGCCCTAGCCTGCCGACTTCGCTCCAGCCTTCAAATCGAAAAATGCGATGGCGGCTTCCTCGGAATTATGATGAGTGTCGAAACAATGTAGGTGTGCGGCGGTGTGGTCGAGGGTCAAGGCCCGTGACAATGCTCCTTACCGAAAATCGCCGAGGATCGTGGCGCAGGTTCAAGCCGCCGGCATTGCTTGCTGCCGCACTCGTGGTGATCGGCCTTGCGGCATACGGGTTCCAATATTTCCGGCGCGAGAACGCGCTGCGGTCGCTGCAAGCGATCAACCAGCCGCGCGTCGAGCTCATCGCCATTGCGGTCCGCGCCGAAGTCAATCGGCAGGACCATCTGCCGATCGTGCTGTCGCTCGATGCGGATGCGCGCACCGCGCTTGCGGGACCGAAGGACCAAGTCCGGCTCGATGAGCTCAGCCAGAAGCTTCAGCGCATCAACGTTGAAGCCGACACCCGCGCACTGTACGTGATCGGCCGGGACGGCGTCGTGTTGGCGGCCGGAGCGTCCGACCCGGCCGAGGTTCTGATTGGCCGCAATCTCGCGGATCGCTCCTACTTCGTGAAGGCGATCGAGTCGGGCCGGAGCAGCTATCTCGGTGTCGAACCGGTCAACAATCGAGTCCGCTATTACTTGGCCGAGGCCATACGCGACACCGCGGCACACGATAATGCACTGCTCGGCGTCGCAGCCGTCCGGATCGAGTTCGACGTGCTTGAATCCACCTGGGAGCGGGGTGCCGAGCACGTCCTCGTCACCGACGCCGACGGCGTCGCCTTCCTGGCAAGCGATCCCGCCTACAAGTACCATGTGATCAGCGGCGCGAAGGCAGAGCACCTGCCCACGGAGTCCGCGCCGCCCAACTATCCCGCCGACCTCACCAAGCCGATTGATCTTCAAGTGCTCGAGCAGCGCGGCACGAATGCGGTCGTCCGGGTCAGGACCAGCGATACCGATGCGACCTATCTCTATCAAACCATGGCGCTTCCGGAATTCGGCTGGACGATTCATCGTTTCGCCGATCTCGCGGTGGTCCGGGCGGACCAACGCGACGGCGCGATCATCGGCGGCGCGATCTCGGCGCTCGTGATCTCGCTGCTGCTCTACATGGTGCAGCGCCAACGCGCCTATCTCGCCGCACGGCAGGCCGGCGTGAGGCTTAGGTCCGAAGTCGCGGAGCGGACACGCGAGCTTCGCGAGTCCAACGCGCTGCTGCAAACCGAGGTGGACGAACGCCGCCGCACCGAGGCGCGCCTGCGCGCCACCCAGAACGAACTGGTGCAGGCCGGCAAGCTCGCGGCACTTGGACAGATGTCCGCCGCGATCGCACACGAGGTCAATCAGCCGCTGGCGGCAATCCGCACTTTCATGGCGAGCACGCGCATCTTCATGCAGCGCGGCAATGCCACGCAGGTCATCAAGAATCTCGATCTCATCGATGGCCTTGCAGAGCGCATGGCGAGCATCACCAGCCATCTGAAAATGTTTGCCCGCAAGAGCGAGCCGGGCCGGCCGGAACCGGTTCAGGTCGCGCGCGTCATCGACGGCGCTTTGTTTCTGACCGAAAGCCAGATCAAAGCCGCGGGCGTGGACATCAATCGCGATATCCGGTCGGATGTTTGGGTGTCGGGATACGCGGTTCAGCTCGAACAGGTGCTGGTCAACCTGATCCGCAATGCGCTCGATGCCGTTACCGACGTACGGCACCCAGCTATCGACATCACGGTCGACGCGATCGACGACTTGGCGCGCATCGAGATCGCCGACAATGGGCCGGGCGTCCCGGCTGAAGTGATCGACCGGATTTTCGACCCGTTCGTCACCACGAAGCCGGTTGGAAAGGGCCTGGGCCTCGGCCTCTCCATTACTTACAGCATCGTGCAGGATTTTCGTGGCCGTATTCACGCCTCGAATCGTCCGCAAGGCGGGGCCGCAATCGTCATCGAGCTTCCACGCCTGGTGCTGGACGTGCCGCCGCGGGAGAAGGCCGTTCATGTCTGACCGCGGTCCTGTCCTGTTCGTGGACGACGAAGCCTCGATGCGTCAGGCGGTGACGCAATGGCTCGAGCTCGCGGGTTTCGAGCTCATGGTTTACGAGAGCGCCACGTTGGCGCTCGGCCGGTTGAGCGCTGATTTTCGCGGCGTGCTCGTCACCGATCTCAAGATGGAGGGCATCGACGGACTGGAGCTGTTGCGCCGCGCGCAGCAAATCGATCCCGAATTGCCGGTCATCGTGATCACCGGCCATGGCGATGTCGAGACGGCGGTCGAAGCCATGCGGCTCGGCGCCTACGACTTCATCGAAAAGCCGTTCGCGCCGGACCGGTTTCTGGACATCGTACGTCATGCCGGCGAAAAGCGTCAACTTGTCATGGAGAACCGGCGCTTGCGTCGCGCCGTCAACGAACAAACGTTGAGTTCACGTATCATCGGCACGTCGAGATCCGCGGAAGATCTGCGCACGGCCGTGGCGGAACTGGCCGGAACCGACGTCAGCGTCATTCTTTGCGGCGAGACGGGGAGCGGAAAGGATCTGATCGCACGCTGCCTGCATGATTTCGGACACCGTCAAAGCGGCAACTATGTAGCGATCAACTGCGCCGCGATCCCCGAGACGATGGTGGAGAGCGAATTCTTCGGCCACGAGGCAGGCGCATTCACGAGCGCCGTCAAGGCACGAGCCGGAAAGCTCGAACACGCGAGCGGCGGCACGTTGTTCCTCGACGAGATCGACAGCATGCCGCTCGCGACTCAGGGCAAATTGCTGCGCGTGTTGCAGGAACGCACGGTCGAGCGCCTCGGATCGAACCACAGTATCGCGACCGACGTGCGCCCGATCGCGGCGAGCAAGGTCGATCTGCGCAAGGCGAGCAACGAGGGACGCTTCCGCCTTGACCTGTACTATCGTCTTTCGGTCGTGGAGCTCACCGTTCCGCCGCTGCGCGAGCGCAAGGAAGACATCCCGCTGCTGTTCGAATATTTCGCCGGGCTGGCTGCGCAGGCACATGGGCGCGACTTGCGGCCGGTCTCTGCCGCGACGGCGAATATGCTGATGGCACGCGAGTGGCCCGGCAACGTGCGCGAGTTGCGCAATGCCGCGGAACGCTATGCGCTCGGGCTCGGCAGCTTCACGCCACGGCCGATGGAAAGCGAAGCGAAAGCGTCGCTTGCCGAGCAGGTCGACGCGTTCGAGCGTGCGGTGATCGAGCGCGCGCTCGCCGAAAGCGGCGGAAAGATCAATGCCGTGATGGATCAGCTCAACCTTCCGCGCCGCACTCTGAGTGAGAAAATGGCGCGTCTCGGGCTCGACCGGCAGCGATTCATCGAGACGGATCGGCCGAAGTCCGCCGTCGTCACGGGGCTGACTGGCGGAAAGCCGCCAAAACACTGAAAGCGCGCGCGCACGTGCGTCATAATATATTGATTTAGCTTTGTTTATTCTCGCTTCCGAGCCGGCCCCTTGGCATGATGGTTGCTGACAGACCGACATCAAAAGTTCGATGCCGGAGAAGAAGAAGGGGCGTTGGCCGACCGGGTGTTTCTCCCGGCCGGAGTTCGGGGCGGTCGAGTTGGATGCGAACGGCGATGTGTTGCTCGGGCGACCTGCGTTGCCCGTTACGGCCGGCCGGGATATGTGCCGCGGCTGGATGTCGTTTCGTTTTCCCTCCTTCTTCATGGCGCTGAGCATGCTGACCAGTTGCGCCGTCGGACCGGATTTCAAGCAGCCGGACGCGCCGGACGTCAAAGGCTTCCTGTCGCAACGCGACGGTCCGCCGGGCGACGCCTTGGTGCCGGGCGCCGATGTCGCGGCGCGCTGGTGGGACGTATTGGGCTCGCCCGGCCTCAACAGACTGATCGAAGACGGAATCGCGAACAATCCCGATCTCGCCGCGGCGGAAGCCGCCGTCCGCGTCGCGCAGGCGAACGCACTCTCGTTGCGCGGCACGTTGCTTCCGGTCGTCACCGGGAGTTTCGATGCCAGCCGGCAGAAGATCGCGGACCCTGTCTCATCCGGCCTGGCGTCCGGCGCCGACCTCTACAGCCTGCACACCGCGCAGGTGAGCGTCTCGTTCGTGCCCGATGTGTTCGGCGGCACACGGCGGGCGATCGAGTCCGCCGACGCGCAGGCCGAGCAGCAGGCTTTTCAGCGCGAGGGCGTCTACGTCACGCTCGCCACGAACATCGCGCTCGGCGCGATCCAGGAAGCCTCGTTGCGCGGACAGATCGCCGCGACGCGGCGGCTGATCGAGATCCAGACCCAGTTGCTCGACATCCTGCGGCGCCAGAACGACCGCGGGCAAATCGCGCTCCCCGACGTGGTGGCGCAGGAGACGGCCGTCGCTCAGGCGCGGCTTCTGCTGCCCCCGTTGGAGAAACAGCTCGCGCAGCAGCGCAATCTGCTCGCGACGCTGACCGGGCGCTTTCCGAGCGAAGGACTGCCGGCGGCGTTCGAGCTGCAATCCTTTCGACCCCCGAGAAGGTTGCCGCTCAGCCTGCCGGCAGACCTCGTGCGCCAGCGTCCGGACGTGCGTGCCGCGGAAGCAAACCTCCATGCCGCCAATGCGCAGATCGGCGTTGCCATCGCCAACCGCCTGCCGCAGATCACGCTCACGGGCAATGTCGGCAGCACGGCCGAGGCGATCGGGCAATTGTTTGCGCCCGGCACCGGCTTCTGGACGATCGCCGGCAATGCGGCGGCGACGGTGTTCGACGCCGGCAGCCGCTATTACAAGCAAAAGTCCGCCGAGGAGGCGACCGCGCAGGCCGCCGCGCAATACCGCTCAACGGTGCTGACCGCGTTCCAGAATGTCGCCGATGTGCTGCGTGCCTTGCAGGCCGACGCGCGCGCCGTCAGCGCGGCGATCACGGCCGAGCAATCCGCGCGCCGCAGCATCGATCTCGTGCGCCGCCAGGTCGAACAAGGACAAGTGTCGAGCCCGGTCCTGCTCAACGCGCAGCAGGCCTATCTGCAAACGTCGCTCGCGCGCGTACAGGCGCAGGCCGCGCGGCTCGCCGATACGGTCGCGCTGTTCCAGGCGCTCGGCGGCGGCTGGTGGAACCGAAGTCCTCCGACGCAGGAGGCCGTCGTCCAATGAAGGTGCGTTTCTTTCAGCATTTCGCGCGCGCAGCGCGCGCCGCTGGTGCGCCGGCCATCGGCGCCGCATGCGCCCTTCTGCTGCTGCTCGCAACGCCGTACCTTCGCGCATCGGACATCGTCTCGGCGGACGTGAACCCGCAAGCCACGCGCAAGAGCCCCGACAGCGTCCGCGTCAGCGCCGATCAGATCCACCAGCTCGACATCGTCCCGGTCGTCACCGACGAGTTCCGCATCCAGAAGGCCGCGATTGGCCAGATCGCCTTCAATGAAGATGCCAGCACCGTGGTGCTTACACCGTTCTCCGGCCGCGTGACGCGGCTGCTCGCGAGAATCGGGGACACGGTCAAGCGCGGCGATCCGCTGTTCGAGATCGACAGTCCCGAAGTGGTGCAGACGCAGACCGACTTGATCGCGGCGCTGCACGGTGTCGAAAAGGCGAACGCGCAACTCGCCCTCGCCAAGCGCGTGCTCGACCGGCAGACCGGCCTGCTCAAAGACAAGGCGACCTCGATGCGCGAGGTCGATCAGGCGCGCAATGATTTCGCCGGCGCCGAATCCGATCTTGCGACTGCGAACGGCACCTTGATGGCGGCGCGCAATCGCCTGCGCGTGATCGTCGGCCGCGACAAGGGCGAAGTCGAACGCGTCGAGCGCGAGCGCAGCGTCAATCCGCTCGTCACCATCAACGCCCCGATCGACGGCACCGTCATCGGCCGCAAGGTCGGACCCGGCCAGTATGTGCGCACCGATGCGGGCGATCCGCTCTATTCGATCGCCGATCTCACCACGATGTGGCTGAAGGCGAACGTGCCCGAGAACGACATCGCGAACGTGCGCGTCGGCCAGGACATCGAGGCGAAGATCGCGGCCATTCCCGACCGGGTGTTCAAGGCGCGCATCAGCGCGATCGGGGCTGCGTCCGATGCCTCGACACGGCGCATCGTGGTGCGCTCGGAAATCCCCAATCCCGATGGCGTGCTCAGGTCGGAGATGTTCGCAAGTTTCAAGATCACGATCGGCAGCAGCGTGCCGCGCCCCGTGGTTCCGATCGAAGCCGTGATCCGCGACGGCGAGCAGGCAAGCATTTGGGTCGAACGCGAGCCTCTGCTGTTTCAGCGCCGCAAGGTGAAGATCGGTCTCGAATCGGATGGCCGCGTGCAAGTACTCGACGGCCTCGACGCCGGCGCTGGTGTCGTTGCTGGCTTTTCTCGGCCTCGGCTACGCGGCCTTCACGGCGCTCAACATCGAAGCCTATCCGGACCCCTCGCCGCCGATCATCGAGGTGATCGCGCAATGGCCCGGCCAGTCGCCGGAAGAAGTCGAACGTTACGTCACGATCCCGCTCGAGATCGCGGTGTCGAGCACGCCCGAAATACCTGCGCTCGAACACCGTCTTCGCGCTGGGGTTCATCCGCCTGCAGTTCGAATATGGGCGCGACTATCACTTCGTGCGCCAGCAGACCCTCAATCGCCTGAAGGACGCGACGCTCCCGAACGGTGTCCAGCCGGTGATTTCTCCGGCCGGCGGCATCAGCGAGATCATGCGGTACCAGCTCAAGGGACCGCCCGGCATGTCCCTGACCGAGCTCAAGACGCTGGAGGACTGGGTCGTCGAGCGCAAGCTGCGCACCGTGCCGGGCGTCGCCGACGTGTCGGTGCTCGGCGGCAAGACCAAGGAGTTCCAGGCCGAGGTCGATCTCAACAAGATGGTGGCCTATGGCCTGACATTGCCGCAGATCATCACGGCGATCTCGGCCGGCAATTCCAATGTCGGCGGCCGCACCATCGCGATGGGAGAACAGTCTGTCAATGTCCGCGGCATCGGGATCATCGGCTCGCTGGACGACATCGGCAACATCGTCCTGACGCAGCAGGGCGGCGTACCGGTGCTGCTGTCGGACGTCGCCAAGGTGCAGATCGGCTTTACGCCACGCCTCGGCATCGCGGGACGCAACGAGACGACCGATATCCTGTTCGGCATCATCCTGATGCAGAAGCTCGAGCGCACCATGGAGGTGGTGCAGCGCTTGCGCACTGCGATCGAGCGCATCAACACCGACGGCAGCCTGCCGCCGGGCGTGAAGGTCGATGTCTTCTACGATCGCGGCGACCTTGTCGCCACCACAGTGCGGACCGTCCTGCACAACCTCATTTTCGGTGTCGCGCTGATCTTCTTGATCCAGTGGGTGTTCCTGGGCAATCTCCGTTGCGCGCTGATCGTGGCGGCGACGATCCCCGTGGCACTCTTCCTCGCGGTCATCGTCACGGCGCTGAGGGGCGAATCCGCGAATCTCCTGTCCGTCGGCGCGATCGATCTCGGCATCATCGTCGATGCGACTGTCATCATGGTCGAGAATATCTTCCGTCACCTTGCGCATCCCCGGCGCGAGGCCGATGCGGCGCCGACCAACAAGCTCGACCGTGTGCTGATCGGCGCTGTCGAGGTCGATAAGGCGATCCTGTTCTCGGTGATCATCACCATAGCGGCGTTTCTGCCGCTGTTCACGATGCAGGGCGTCGAGGGACAGATCTTCGGTCCGATGTCGCGGACCTATGCGTATGCGCTGATCGGCTCCGTGATCGCGACCTTCACCGTCACGCCGGTACTCGCCTCGATCCTGCTGCCCGAGCACGTCAACGAGGTCGAAACGCTGGTCGTGCGTTGGCTCCGCAAGGCCTATGACGAGGTCTTGCCCCGCGCCGTACGCCACTGCTGCGTCGCGGCTGCTATCGCGCTCGTCTTCCTGTTGATCTGCGGCGCGCTCGCGACGCGGCTCGGCAGCGAGTTCCTTCCGAAGCTCGAGGAAGGCAACATGTGGATCAGGGCCCTGTTGCCGCCGACGATCACGCTCGAGGCCGGCATGGAGAGCGTCGCGCGCATGCGCGACATCATCCGCAGCTATCCTGTCGTGCAAACGGTCGTGTCCGAGCAGGGCCGCGGCGAGGACGCGACCGATCCGGACGGCTCGTTCGTGGCGGAGTTCTTCGTGCCGCTGAAGCCGCTCGATGAGTGGCCGCGCGGCCTCACGAAGGAGGGACTCGTCAAGGATCTCAACGACCGGCTCGCAAGCGAATTCGTCGGCGTCGATTTCAATTTCTCGCAATACATCCAGGACAACATCGAGGAGGCGGTGTCCGGCGTGAAGGGCGAGAACTCGGTGAAGATCTTCGGCAACGATCTCGGCGAGCTGCAGCGCCTCTCGAGGGCCGTGAAGGCCGAGATTTCCGACGTGCCGGGCATCGCCGATCCCGGCGTGTTCAACCTTCTGGGCCAGCCGAATCTGGTCGTGTGGATCGATCGCGCCAAGGCTGCGCGCTACGGCTTCGCCGTCGGCGACATCAATGCGGTGATCCAGGCGGCGATCGGCGGACAGGAGATCACGCGCGTCTACGAGGGCGAATACAATTTTGCCCTCACGGTCCGCCTCGCGCCGGAATATCGCGACAATGTCGATGCGATCCGCTCGATCCCGGTCGCGTTGCCGAACAGCGATCCGAAGTCGCCGCCCGCCTATATCGCGCTCGGCGAGCTCGGCGACGTGCGGCTCGAAAGCGGCGCGTCCTACATCTATCGAGAGAACAGTCAGCGCTTCGTTCCGCTCAAGTACAGCGTGCGCGGCCGCGATCTCGGTTCCACCGTCGCGGAGGCGCAGAAGCGCGTCGCCGACAAGGTGCCGCTGCCGGCGGGCTACAAGCTCGATTGGACCGGCGAATTCGGCGCACTCGTGGACGCGCAGAAGCGGCTTGCCTTGATCGTCCCGATCAGCCTGCTGCTCATCTTCATGCTGCTCTACAGCCTGTTCAATTCGGTGCGTGACAGCCTGCTCGCGCTCTCCGGCATCCCGTTCGCGGTTGCAGGCGGCATCCTCGGGCTCACGGTCGCGGGCCTAAATTTCAGCATCTCGGCAGCGATCGGCTTCATCTCGCTGTTTGGCGTGTCGGCGATGGACGGCATCCTGCTCATCTCCTACGTGCGCCGCAATCGGGCGCTCGGACAAGGCGTCGAGGAGTCCATCATCGCGGCCGGCGAGACGCGTATGCGGCAGATCTTCATGACGGGACTGTCCGCCTGCATCGGCCTGGTCCCGGCGGCGATCTCCACCGGCATCGGATCGCAGGTGCAGCAGCCGCTCGCCTGCGTGATCGTCGGCGGCATGCTGCTCTCTCCGATTTGCAGTTTGACCGTTATCCCCACATTTGCCCGCCTGTTCATGCGGGACAAACCTGCTGCGTTCGCGCCCGAGCAGAAGGAGGAGGCCGCCGCGACCTCCGGCTAGTGCTCGGCGTACCGTTGCTCAGAAGGGTTTTCCGCGTTGTTCGTCACAGCGAAGACGTCGATTGCGACGACGTCGGTTCCCGCCTCGTTCAGCGTAACGGTCGCATGTGGCAAGGCCAGACAGATCGCCGCGACGACGACGGCGCTCAAGGCGATGATCGCGATGACTTGGGTCCGCATCTGATACTCCCCGTTCCGTTCGAATGGCAGCACCACCCAGCTCGGGGAGCGTAGGTCGGGGTGGTATCTTGCTGATGTCGCACCGCCGGTAATTGGTATCGTTGGTATTGTGGGAACCCGATGGAACCGGCATCGCTCGAGGTGAAGCGCGATTGGAACTCTTCCCGGCCATTTCGATTGGAAATCTGGAGCGCGCCGATGTTACGAGCGCGAACAGACGTCATGGCGGTCGGTGAATGGTTCGCGCAAGTCTATCCAGCCGGTCGCGGGCAGCCCCAGGACCGGGTGTATTTCCACGATTTCGACGCGACGCTCTCCTTCGTCAAAGCATTTCGTTCGGAATCCTCCGGCGGCAGGTTGCGCGTGCACGTGCCGTCCAAGGTCACCGAGGAGCAGCGACAAGAGTTGCTCGATCACGGGGCGGTCGTCGTATAGCGGCGCGCTAAGCCCCGACGTGCTGCAGAAATTCTTCGATCGCCGCCACCACCAGTTCCGGCGTCTGCAGCGCCGCGTAGTGCCCCGTCGGCAGGACCTTGAACGTGGCGCCGGGGATCGCTCGCGCAATCGGCTCGGCCACGGCGGGCGGGCGGCCGCGATCGTATCCGCCGCCGATCACCAGCACCGGGCATGCGATGCGCGCAAGTTCGCCCGAAAGGTCCATGTCGGCGAGCATGCGATAGATCGCGGCGAAGCTTGCGGGATCGTTCGCGAGCCAGCGCGCGCGGAAGCCTTCGAAGCGCGCCGTGTCCTGGCGCAGCTCTACTGGATAGCCGTTGGCGGCGGTCGCATCGACCGCCGGGCGCAAGCCCTCGCTCTCGAATTTTGCGACCCGCGCGAGCACGGCCGCGCGGTTGGCCGGCGGGATCGAGATCGCCGGGCTGGTGGCGATCACGGCGGCAACGCGCTCGGGAAAACGCACGGCCATATGCAGTGCGATCGCGCCGCCGACCGCGGTGCCGGCGAGCGCAACCTTTTCCGTGATGCCGAGCGCATCGAGCAGCGCGACGAGATCGTCCGTCATGGCGTCGATCTTGAGGACCCCTCGGATTTTCTCCGAGAACCCCGCGCCGCGCGTGTCGTAGCGCAGCACGCGGCGTTTCGCCGAAAGCGCGGGCACGACGAGGTCCCAGCTCTCCATCGTGCCGCCCATCTCGTGGATCAGCACCAGCATCTTGCCGCTGCCTGCGAGCGCGTAGCGCAGCGAGACGCCGTTCGCCTCGATGAAATTCATGCCGCTCACTCCGGCAGCGCGATCGGCGGCGCGGTCAGCACCTTGCAGTCGCCTGCAAACGCGAGCGGCGCGCCGCTTTTCGCCTGCAATTCGTCGCGGCTCATCCCGTCCACGATCTCGCGCACCAAAAAGCCGTGCGGCGTGACGTCGACGACGGCCAAGTCGGTATAGACGCGGCTGACGCAGCGCACGGCGGTGAGCGGCAACGCGCATCTTTCCAACAGCCGCGGCGCGCCCTTGCGCGTCACATGCTCCATGATGACCCACACGGCACGCGCGCAGGCCGCCAGATCCATCGCACCGCCGACCAGCGGCCCGCGGTTCGCAATCCGCATGTCCCAGTTCGCGAGATCGCCATTGGCGGCCACTTCGAACGCACCGAGGATCGTCACGTCGATATGTCCGCCGCGGATCATGGCGAACGACCATGAGGAGTCGACGATGGAAGCGCCCGGCCGCAGCGTGATGCGCCGTGAGCCGGCATCGACGAGATCGGTGTCGATCTTGTCATGCGCCGCGAGCGGGCCCGCGCCGATCACGCCGTTCTCGGCCTGGATGACCACGTCGACGCCCGGCCGCAGATAATCCGAGCAATGCACCGGCAGACCAATGCCAAGATTGACGACCTCGCCATCCTCGATGTCCTGCGCGGCGCGCCAGGTGATCTGCAGGCGATTCAGCGGCGTCATGACACGGCCACCGCGCGGTCGACATAGACGCCGGGGAGTTGCACCTGAGCGTGCGGGATCGGCTCTTCGGCGAAGGCGCGCACCTCGGCGACGGCGAGCTTCGCGGCGGTCGCCATCACGGGGCCGAAATTCATCTGCGCGTAGCGGAAGGTGAGATTGCCGTAGCGGTCGGCGGTATCGGCGCGGATGAGCGCGAGGTCGCCGGCGATCGCGGGCTCGAGCACATAGTCGCGTTCGCCGAAGCGGCGCACTTCTTTTCCCGCTGTGAGCTCGGTGCCGAACCCGACCGGCGTGAAGAACGCCGGGATGCCGGCGCCGGCGGCGCGGATGCGTTCCGTGAACGTCCCCTGCGGCACGCACTCGAGCTCGATCTTGCCTTCCATCCAGCGGCTTTCGAACGCAGAGGGGTCTTTGGTGTGGCCGCGCGCGGCGGTGCAGATCACCTTGCGCACCAGGTTGGCGTCGATGAGCTCATGGGTGAGCGAATAGCGGTGCGTCGCCGAATTCACGACCAGAGTTAGATTTTTCGGCCCGCGTTCGCGCAGAGCGCGAATGAGGACGTTGGGAAATCCCGCGCCGCCGAAGCCTGAAATGAAAACCGTCGCCCCGTCACCGACGCCCTCCAGCGACTGCGCGGCTGACGCAACCCGCTTATCGATCGGCATTCCGTCCCTGTCCCGTGTTTTTTGCCTTCTAGCATCGCGGGCGCGGCGCGGCCATGAGGAAAGCGCGCACGGGCCATGACTTGTCCCCGCCACCTGATTGGTGACAAGCTCGCCTCAGGGAAGAAACGCATGCAGGACATGCTGCTGCACTGGTCGCCGCGCTCGCCTTTCGTGCGCAAGGTGATGATCGCGGCACACGAGCTGGGCCTTGGCGACCGCCTGCGCACCGTGCGCACGCTTGTCGCGTCCGCGACGCCGAACCTGGAGCTGATGCGGCAAAACCCGCAAAGCCGGCTGCCCACGCTGGTGCTGGCGGACGGCACGGTGCTCTACGACTCGCCGGTGATCTGCGAATATTTCGACTCCCTCCACGACGGCGCGAAGCTGTTTCCGTCGGCTTTGCCGCAGCGATGGACCGCGTTGCGCCGCCAGGCGCTCGGTGACGGCATGCTCGATACGTTGCTGACGTGGCGGACCGAGCAGTTGCGCCCCGCGGGCCGTCGGTCCGCGGAACACATTGACGCATGGCGGCTGAAAACCATCACGTCGGTCGGCGCGCTGGAGGACGAGGCGGACGCGCTTGCGTCGTCGCCATTCTCGATCGGGCACATCGCGCTCGGCGTCGCGCTCGGCTACATCGACTTCCGCTTTGGCGAGCTCGACTGGCGCAAACTGCATCCGCGCATCGCCGCCTGGCACAAGATTTTCAACGCGCGCCAGTCGGTCGCAGCAAACGAGCCGAAGGATGATTGAGCCCGCTCCATGATCCACCATCACAGCATCGGCGATGCGCGTATCACCGGCGTGATCGAATATTCCGGGCCCACGCATGATCCGGCGTTTCTCTATCCGGCGGTCGACAAGGCCGAGCGCGACGCGGTGCTCAAGGCCAATGCGAACTGGCTCGCGCCAAACCATTACGTACCGCACATGGACCGGCTGATCGTCACGATCCAGCTCTGGGTCGTGCACGCGGGCGGCAACGTGATCGTGATCGACACCGGAGTGGGAAACCGGAAACCCCGTCCGGCCGAGCGCATGGATCGCCTCAACACGCTGGTCATGCCCTGGCTCGAAGCGATCGGCGCGGGCCCGCAGCAGGTCACGCATGTCGTGCATACGCATATGCACACCGACCATGTCGGTTGGAACACGGTCGAGAAGGACGGCAAATGGGTGCCGACCTTCGGCAAGGCGCGTTATCTGTTTCCCAAGGATGAGTTCGACTACTGGCAAGCGCTCTACGACAAGGGCGACAAAGCCATCAATGGCGGCTCGCATGTCGACAGCGTGCTGCCGATTCTCGATGCCGGTCTCGCGGACTTCATGGACGGCAAAAGCGAGGTCGCCGGCTGCCTCGCGCCCGAGCCGGTGCCCGGCCACGCGCCCCTCATGCTTTCATTTCGAATTCGCTCGCGCGGCGAGGAAGGCATCTTCACCGCCGACATCATGCACAACGCGATCCAGATCGCGCGGCCCGACTGGAACGACCGCTACTGCCTCTGGCCCGACAAGGCGCTCGCCTCGCGCGCGGCGGTGCTTGCCCGCGCGGCCGAGCGCGGCGCGCTGATCATGCCGATGCATCTCGGGGCGCCTTACTGCGGCTATGTGCGTCGGCAGGGCGAGGGCTACATGTTCGAGCCGGCTGCATGACCATGTCCGATTATGCGGTGCGCAATGTCGTGAAGGAAAAGCTCGCGCGCAACGAGGTCGTCGCCTCGATGACGGTGCGCCTCACGCGCAGCGTCGAGATCGCGCGGCTTGCCAAGACCGCGGGTTTCGACTCGCTTTATGTGGATCTCGAACATTCGAGCCTGTCGTTGGAGACGACGAGCCAGATCTGCGTTGCGGCGCTGGACGTTGGCATCGCGGCATTCGTGCGCGTGCCGCAACTCGAACTGGTGCAGCGGGTGCTCGATGGTGGCGCGCTCGGCATCATCGTGCCGGACGTGCGTAATGCCGCACAGGCGCGCGAGGCCGTGAAGGCGGCGAAATATCCGCCACTCGGCGAGCGCGGCTACGGCAGCGGACTGGCGCAGTTCGGCTTCCGCAGCCCGCCCGCGACAGAGCACTACCGCGTGCTGAACGCCGCCACCATGGTGATCGTGCAATTCGAGAGCGCCGAGGCGATCGAACGCGCCGACGAGATTTTTGCCGTCGAGGGCGTCGATATGGCGCTGTTCGGCACCAATGATCTCACCGCCGATATGGGCATTCCGGGCGACTACGAGAATCCGCGCGTCCGCGACGCGTATGCGCGGGCGATCGCGGCCGCAAGGAAGCACGGCAAGCATGTCGGTGTCGGCGGACTCGCCTCGCGTCCGAAGCTCACCGGCGAATTCGTCAAGATGGGTGCGCGTTTCGTCTCGACCGGCACCGACTTGGGCTTCCTGCTTGCTGCAGCGACCGAGAACGCGAAGCAGGTGCGGGCGCTAGAGACGTGAAGTTGTAAGTCGTCACCCTGAGGTGCGCGCGCAGGGCGCCTCGAAGGGCGACGGCGTTCGTTGCCATCCTTCGAGGGCCGCCTTCGGCGGCCACCTCAGGATGACGCTGAGTCGCTGGCACACTCCCTGCATCTTGGCTAAGCTTTCCGCCAGCCAAGAAGCCAAGGGGACTTGTCATGCACAAATTGCTCCTGACTGCGGCCGCCGCCGTTCTCGGCGCGGCGCTCGCCGCCGCGCCCGTGTCCGCGCAGACGCTCGAGAGGATCAAGCAGCGCGGCGTCCTCGTCGTCGGCACCAAGGCCGACTACAAGCCGTTCGGCTTCCGCGACCCGAGCGGTGCGATCGTCGGCTTCGAGCCGGATATCGCAAGGCTCGTCGCCGACAAGCTCGGTGTGAAGCTCGAGATCGAGCCGCTCGTCTCGTCGAACCGCATGCAATTCCTGCAACAGGGCAAGATCGACCTGATGATCGCCACCATGAACGACAAGCCCGATCGGCGGCTGATCGTCGGCATCATCGAGCCGCTCTATTACGCCTCCGGCGTCAACGTGCTTGCGAACAAGAAGGCGAAGATCCAGGCCTGGGAGCAGCTCAAGGACCAGAAGATCTGCGGCATCCAGGGCGCCTGGTACAACAAGCCGGTCGCCGAGAAATTCGGCGCCGACATTGTCGCCTTCAAGGGCCAGACCGAGGCCGAGGTCGCGCTGCAGCAGGGCAACTGCGTCGGCTGGGTCTATGACGACACGGCCTTTGCGGAGCGCCTCGCCGATCCGAAATGGTCGGGCTTCGAGATGGCGCTGCCGAGCATCATGGAGGAGCCGTGGGGCCTCGCCGTGAAGCTTGAGGAGCGCGACGGCGAGTGGGGCAAGTTCATGGCGGCGCAGCTTGAAGATTGGCACCGCACCGGCAAGCTGATCGAGCTGGAGAAGAAGTGGCAAATCCAGCCGTCGGCCTTCCTCAAGGCGATGCACGACAAGTACGCCAAGAAGTCGTGATGAGATGCGCCGCCTTTCCCTCTCCCCGCTTCGCGGGGAGAGGTGAAGAAAGATGAGCCTCCAACCGCTCTGGGACTGGTTCCGGGTGTTGCATGACACATCCGGCATCAAGCTCACGATTTTCTACGACGCGTTCGACCGCGCGCGTTTCCTCAACGGATTTCTCACCTCCGTCCGCCTGATGGCGACCTGCCTCGTCGCGAGCGTCGTGATCGGCGTCGTCGGCGCGTGGATACAGGGCTCGCGCTCGCGTGTGCTGCGGCTTGTGACCCAGGGCTACATCCAGTTCTTCCGCAACACGCCGCCGCTGGTGCAGCTCTATTTCTTCTATTTCGCGCTCGGCTCATATCTCAAGATCTCCGGCGGCAACGGCATCGCGGTGCCGGTCGTAACGAACTTCACCTGGGCTGCGATCTGCCTGTCGTTTTATGCCGGCGCATTCAACGTCGAGATTTTCCGCGCCGGCATCGAGGCGGTGCCGCGCGAGACGCTGGAAGCGGCCGAAAGCCTCGGCTATTCGAGGCTCAAGGCCTACGTCTACGTGATCCTGCCGCTCGCGTTCCGCATCAGCCTGCCGGCGCTCAACAACAATCTGGTCAATCTCGTCAAGACCACGACGATCGCCTACGCGATCGCGGTGCCGGAAATGCTCTACGTCGCGAACCAGATCTGGTCGGACGAGTCGAACGTGCCCGAGATGATGAACGTGTTGATGATCGTCTATGTGGCGCTGGTCGGCCTGCTCGTCTGGGTCATGGGACGCTGGGAGCGCGCGTTGCGCATCCCCGGATACACGACGGCATGATCATTGGCCGCACCGATCTTGCCGTGTTGAAGCCGTTCCGTATCGGCGCCGCCGAGCCGTGGCGCTTCAACGCGTGGCACGGCGCTGCGCTCGTGGCCGCGCTGATCGCGGCGGTCGGCATCGGCGAAGCACAGGCCGCGCCCGGCACGCCCGACATCATCGCCACGATGCTGAAATGGACGCCGCTGCTGGCACAGGGCTTCGCGCTCAACATCGCGATGAGCTTCCTCGCGATGGCGATCGGCACCGTGACCGGCGTTCCGCTCGGCCTCGCGCAGGTCTCGCTGCTGCCGCAGGTGCGGGCGTCGTCCTGGTTCGTCACGCAGTTCTTCAGGAATTCGCCCTGGCTGGTGCTGCTATTCTACTGCATGCTGCTGTTGCCGTTCGAGGTGCGCATCGGCCACACCATCGTGCCGCTGCCGGGCTGGCTCAAATCGACCATCGGGCTGTCGCTGCCCGTGATGGCGAACATGTCGGAGCTCGTGCGCGGTGCGGTGCGCTCGATCCCGTTCGGCCAGTGGGAGGCGGCGGACTCGCTTGCGATGACGCGCGCGCAAACGCTGCGCATGATCATCCTGCCGCAATGCATCAAGCGCATGACGCCGCCCTGGATGAACCTCTACGCCATCCTCACGGTCGCGACGCCGCTGACCTCCGTGGTCGGCGTGAGCGAGGCGATGACCCTGACGGGCGATATCCTCTCGTCGGAAGGGCGCAGCGAACTGCTCGTGCCGATGTATCTCTATCTGCTGCTCTGGTTCTTCCTCTATTGCTATCCGATCGCGCGCGCGACGCTCGCGCTCGAAAAACGCTTCGCGGTGACCTGAATGGTGTGGACGCCCGACCAGCCGCTCGTCAGCCTGCGCGCCGTCTTCAAGTCGTTCGGCGCCGCGCGGGTGCTCAAGGGCGTGTCGATGGAGGTCATGAAGGGCCAGGTGATCTGCATCATCGGCCCGTCCGGATCGGGGAAATCCACGCTGCTGCGTTGCGTCAACGCGCTGGTGCCAATCGAGTCCGGCTCGATCCTGGTCGAGGGCCAGGAGGTGAACGATCCAAAGCTCGACAAGCTCGCGCTGCGCCGCAAGGTCGGCATGGTGTTCCAGCAGTACAATCTGTTCCCGCACAAGACGGCGCTGGAAAACGTCATGATGGCGCCGATCCATGTGCTCAAGCGCGACCAGCGCGAGGTCGAGCGCCAAGCGCTCGCGCTGATCGCCAAGGTGCGCCTGCAGGGCAAGGAGGGCGCCCATCCGGGCGAGCTCTCCGGCGGCCAGCAGCAGCGCATCGCGATCGCGCGCAGCCTCGCGATGAATCCCGACATCATGCTGTTCGACGAGGTGACGGCGGCGCTCGATCCCGAGACCGTGAAGGACGTGCTGGTGACGATCCGCGAACTCGCCGCGGACGGCATGACCTGCATGATCGTCACCCACGAGATGGGCTTTGCGCGCGAAGTCGCGAACGAGGTCTATTTCACCGACGGCGGCCTTCTCGTGGAGCACGCGCCGCCGAAGGAGTTCTTCGCGAGCCCGAAGGACCCACGCACGCGCCAGTTCCTTGATCAGATTCTCTAAAGTTTGTTTGGGGCCGAATCCGAGGCCGCTTGGGCGGTCTGCTCCCTCTCCCCGTGGGGAGAGGGGTGGGGTGAGGGGGCATCGCTCTCTCGGAAGCCCCGTAACCCCTCACCCGGATCGCTTCGCGATCCGACCTCTCCCCATGGGAAAGGTGAAGCGCGCACCTCCCTTTATCCTTCCCCCGCTTGCGGGGGAGGGTAGGGTGGGGGTTAGATGGATCGATAAACGTCAGGGAGTTCCAAGGTGGAAATCGTCCCCAGCGGCAAAGTGCTCGGCGCGCGCGTCCTCGGCGCCGACCTAGGAAAGCCGCTGAGCGCGAGGGACTTCGGCGTCATCCTCGGCGCGCTTGGGCGGCATAGCGTGCTCTGCATTCCGGGTCAGATGCTCGAAGCCACGTCGCTGAAAGGTTTCGCGGGCCGCTTCGGCGAGCTTGAAATCAATGTCGCCGGCACCTTCCAGGACCCGGTGCATCCCGAGGTCATGATCCTCTCCAACATCAAGGAGAACGGCAAGCCGATCGGGCTCGCCGATGCCGGGCAGGACTGGCACACCGACATGTCGTATTCGGCGACGATCGCGTTCGCCAATGTGCTCTACGCCATCAAGGTGCCGCGGCGGAACGGCAAGGCGCTCGGCTCCACCGAATTTGCCTCGATGCATGCGGCCTACGACGCGCTTCCGGCCGACATCAAGGCGCGTCTCGACGGCAAGACGGTGCTGCATGACTTCGCCAAGTTCTGGGACAAGGCGCGGGCGCAACCGGGCTCGACGCGGAAAGCCTTGACCGAGGAGCAGCGGCGCAAGAAGCCGCCGGTGTCGCATCCGGTGTTCCTCACGCACCCGATCACGGGCCGCAAGGTGCTCTACTGCAATCCCGGCTACGCGATGCGCATCAACGAATTGCCCGAAGACGAGAGCGACGAATTGCTCGCATTCTTATTCCGGCATCAGCTCCAGCCGAAGTTCTGCTACGCGCATTCGTGGACCGAGGGCGACGTGCTGATGTGGGACAATATCGGCACGCTGCATCAGGCCTTGCCGGACTACACCGCCGACGAGCATCGCCTGATCAAGCGCTGCCAGGTGATGGCCGACCGGGTATTCGATCCGGAGTTCACCCAGCAGGCGGTGTAATCCCTCCCCCAAAGAGGGAGGGTGGCCGAGCGCAGCGAGGCCGGGTGGGGTCTGCGATCGGGATAAGACCCCACCCCAGATCGCTTCGCGATCCGACCCCCCCGAAGACGGGGAGGGATACTGAAAGAGCGCCTCAACTCCCGTCGAGATCATGAATCTCCGAGAAGAAAATATCCTTCCACGATTTCGGTGCTTCCTTCAGCGAGCCGACGCTCGCCATGAAGGTCGCGAACTTCATGGTGTGCTCGGGCGTCATGGTCCAGCGCACCTGTGGGCCGGACACGACCGCCGTCACCTTCTCGAGCGGCAGCTTGGAATGCACATCCTCGATCCAATAACCGGCGGCCCTCTGGCGGTCCTTGTCGACGATCGCGGTTGCTTCCTTCAGCGCGGCGACCAGCGCCTTGTAGAGCGCCGGGTTCTTCTCGCGGAAGCGCGACGTGGTCCACGCCACCGTGAATGTGGCGGGACCGTCCATCACGTCGAAGGAATTCAGGATCGAGTGGATGCCCGGCTTCTCGAGCAGCTGCTGCTGGAACGGCGGAACGCTGAACACGCAGTTGATCTCGTTCGAGCCTGCGAGCACCGCGATGGTCGAGTCCGGCGGCGACATCGACACCGTGAGCGGGTCGAGCTTGGCGTAGTTCGCCTGGCCGAACATCTTCGCGGCGGCCATCTGCAGCACGACGGCCTGGATCGAGACCTTCACGGCCGGCAGCGCCACGCGATCGGAATCCTTCAGGTCGGCGATCGATTTGATGTTGTCGCTGCGGGTGTTGAGCAGGATCGGCTGCGACGACAGCGCCGAAATGCCGCGCACTTCGTTCGCCGTACCGCGGGTGCGGTTCCATAATGTCAGCAGGCCGGGCGTGCCGCCCGCCACGATGTCGACGGAGTCCGAGATCAGCGCGTTGTTCATCGCGTCCGGACCATTGAAGATCGTCCAGGTGACTTGTAGATCGTTCACGCCGAGTGCGGCCGCATGCTTCTCGAGCAGCTTCTCGTGCTCCATGACGTTGAATTGCAGATAGCCCATGGAGAACTGGCGGGCGAGCCGGATCTCGGTCGCCTGCGCGGCGCTTTCGCTCAAGACGAGAGTCGTGGTCAAAATCGCGGCCGCCGCGATGGCGTTGGACATTCGCGTCATTGGGCCTCCTATATGTTTTTGTCTCGGCCCAACTCACGGCCGGTCCGGCTGCCCACCATCGTACAGAAAGCCAGCCGATAGCCAAGGACGGCCGCGGCTTGCCGGTTGCGCGACCTGCTCCGCACGGCTTTTCAAATCCCGACCGACACCCTTGCAGCGGCCGGTTGATTGACAGTGTCGACACCACGACCTAACCTCATGAAACGTTTCAACAAGAACAAATGACCAGCGGAGCCGGCCGTGAGCCCGCTCGTATCGGCTGTTGTTGAGGAACGCGAAACGCATGCGACGGATCGGTATCGACGTTGGCGGAACGTTCACCGACATCGTCCTGCTCGATGACGCGACCGGGCAAGTGTGGTCCACCAAGGTGCCCTCGACCCCGCGCGACCCTTCGGTCGGCGCGCTTGACGGCCTCAAGCGCATTCTCGAGCTGAGCAAGACCACGCCCGGCAACGTCGGCTTCGTCGGCCACGGCACTACGATCGCGACCAACATGGTGATCGAGGGCAAGGGCGCGAAGACCGCGCTCCTGACCACCAAGGGCTTCCGCGACATCCTGGAAATCCGCCGCGCCTGGCGCCACGACCGCGCCGACCTTTACGATCTGTTCTTCGACAACCCGCCCGACCTCGTGCCACGCGCAAGGCGGCTCGAAGTGCGTGAGCGCGTTCTCTATGACGGCAAGGTCGAGACGCCGCTCGCGCTCGACGACGTCGATCAGGCGCTGGCCGAGCTGAAGGCCGACGGCGTCGAGGCGATCGCGATCTGCTTCATCAACAGCCACGTCAATCCCGAGCACGAGCGCCGCGCCTTCGAGCATCTCAAGGCTAAAACCAACGACGCCTTCGTCACCGCCTCGATCGAGGTGAACCCCGAGATCATGGAATACGAGCGCACCAGCACGACCGTGATGAACGCGGTGCTCGGGCCGCGCTGCGGACAATACGGCCGCACCTTCGAACGGCGCGTGCGCGAAGCGGGCGTGACGTCGAAGCTCTATTTCATGCAATCGAACGGCGGGCTGACGCCACCCGAGATCGCGAGCGACCGGCCGGTGACGCTGCTGGAGTCGGGGCCAGCGGGCGGCGTCACGGCGGCGGTGCGCGTGTGCGAGCGCATGGGCATCGCGAACGCGATCACCGGCGACATGGGGGGTACCAGCTTCGACGTGTCGCTGATCCGCGACGGCAAGCCCGAAGTGCGCAACGATACGCTGCTGCACAGCTATACGGTGCGCTGCCCTAACATCGACATCATCTCGGTCGGCGCCGGCGGCGGCTCGATTGCCTGGATCGACGAAGGCGGCGGCGTGCATGTCGGCCCGCAGAGCGCGGGCGCCGATCCGGGGCCGGCCTGCTACGGCCGCGGCGGCACGCGCCCGACCGTGACCGATTGCAACGTGATCCTCGGCCATGTCGAGCCAGAAAGCTTCCTTGGCGGCGACTTCAAGCTCGATGTCGCGGCGGCCGAGCGCGCCGTGAAGGAGCATCTCGCCGATCCGCTGGGAGTATCTGCGATCGATGCCGCGCGGACTGTGCGCGCCATCGCCAATGCCCTGATGGCGCAGGCCGTGCGGCTCGTCACCGTCGAGCGCGGCTATGACCCGCGCGACTTCGCTTATCTGGCGTTCGGCGGCGCAGGCCCGGTGCACGCGGTCGAGCTTGCGCGTGAACTGCAGATGCCGACGGTCGTGCTGCCGCCGATGCCGGGTTTGTTCTCAGCCTTCGGCATGCTGGTCGCCGACATGCTGCACGACCTGCAGGCCTCGATCGTCAAGACGCTCGATGAACTCATCCCGCAGGAACTCGCAGCGCGCTTCGCCGAGCTGGAAGGCAAGGCGCAGGCGCTGATGCGCGATGCCGATGTCGATCCGGGCGAGGTCAAGATCGAGCGGCGCGTCGACTGCTGCTATCTGGCGCAGGCCGAGACGTTGCAGATCCCGATCCCCGACGGTCCGATCGATCAGGGCACGATCGATGCGGTCGCCAAGGGCTTCGAGCGCGAGCACCTGCGCCACTGGAATTTCGTGCAACCCGATCGTCCCGTGCGCGCCGTCAACATCCGCCTGCGCGTCGCCGGGCGCATCGGCACGCAGGTCACTGGCCGGGGTGCCGCGCGTACGGACGCAAAGCCGGAGCCGGCCGGCGAGGCCAAGCTCTATCTCGACGGCGGCTTTCGCACCGTGCCGCGCTATCGCCGCGCGGATCTGCGGCCCGGCGATACGCTCGAAGGCCCGCTTGTCGTCGAGGAGCCGAGCACCCGGCTGCCGATCGATGTCGGCGACAAATTGGGGGTCGATGCCGACCGTAATCTCATCGTCACGGTGAGGCGCTGATGGATACGGTCGTCTACGAGATCATCCGCTCGGGCCTCTACGCGGCGGCGCGCGAGATGAAAGTCGCGATGATGCGCACCGCGGCGAGCCCGATCATCCATTCGGGCGGCGATGCGTCGGCCGCGATCTTCGACGCCAAGATGCAGCTCGTCGCCCAAGGCAACGATATCCCGACCATGATGGGCTCGGCCGTGATGTCGACCAAGGCGTCGGTCGAGGCGATCGGCGTGGACAATCTGCGCCACGGCGACGTGATCATCTCCAACGACGTCTATCTCGGCGGCGGCAATCACCAGCCCGATGTGCAGCTCACGCGTCCGGTCTTCGTCGATGGCGAGATCGTCGCCTATACGATGACGCGAGGCCATTGGGTCGATATCGGCGGCATCGCGCCGGGCTCGTTCGCGGTTGCCACCTGGGACGTGCATGCCGAAGGCATTCGCATTCCGCCGGTGCTGCTCTTTCGCGACGACAATCCGGTCGACGACGTGTTCCGCCTGATCGTGAACAACACGCGCGACGCCGACAACCGCACGCTCGACATCAAGGCGCAGTATGCCGGCACGTTCGTCGGCGGCGCGCGCATCATCGAGATGGCGAAGAAATACGGCAAGGACGCCATCGCCGACGCGATGGCGCGCTCTCTCGATTATTCCGAGCGCCTCACGCGCGCGCGCATCGAGAAGATCCCGGACGGGGTCTACGAGGGCAGCGACTTCCTCGAGCCGGTCGGCACCGCCGGCTGGCCGCAGGACCTGATCCCCGTGCAGGTGAAGATCACGGTTGCGGGCAGCAAGATGACTTTCGACTACACCGGCACGGCTGCTCAAGTGCGCGGCGGCGTCAACTGCCCGTTCTCGGTGCTCTGCAACTCGACCTGGTTCACCGTGAAGGCGATCACCGATCCACTGATCCCGATCAACCAGGGCTGCTACCGCCCCGTGGAAATTATCTGCCCCGAAGGTACGGTGCTCAATTGCACCTATCCGGCTTCCGTGGTGAGCGGTGTCACCGAGACCTCGCCGCGCATCATCGACATGCTGCTCAAGGTCCTGTCGCAGGCGGTGCCCGACCGCGTGACGGCGCAGAGCAATGACGCCGCCTGCTCGGGGATATTCAGCGGCGCCGATCCGGTCGCCGAGCGCTGCCGCGCATTCCGCCGCAAGCTCGTCACCACGGTCGATCCGAATGCCGGCGGCTTCGGCGCGCGCCCCGACAAGGACGGCGTTTCGGCGATCCGCGTTCTCGTCGGCAATACCGGCACGCAGTCGACCGAGCTGACCGAGCACCTGATGCCGCTCACCGTCGAGAAATGGGAGATCGTCGCCGACTCCGGCGGCGCCGGGCGCTGGCGCGGCGGCCTCACCACCGACCGCGTCTATCGTGTCGAATTCGAGGAGGCGACGCTCACCGTCACGGCCGAGCGCAGCCGCGTCGCGCCGAAAGGCCTGTTCGGTGGGCTCGAAGGCGCCTGCTTCCGTTCCACCGTGACGCATCCCGATGGCAGCATCACCGAAATGCCGAGCAAGGGCGCCGCCGCGATCGTGCACAAGGGCGACCGTGTGCTCATTCGTTGTGCAGGCAGCGGCGGCTATGGCGATCCACTCGATCGCGAGCCGGATCGCGTGCTCAAAGATGTGCTGGACGGCTATGTATCGGCAGCCTCCGCGCGCGAGCATTACGGCGTCGTACTTTCGTCTGATAACCGCAAGCTCGATGCGTCCGCCACTGCTGCGCTGCGAAATCGCATGTGCGCCGCGAAGGGCGAGAGTAGCGATGGAGTGTTCGCCGCCGCCGAATGAGAGAGCTTGCCGCGCTATCCCGGCAATCGTGCCGGCGATATAGTGGCTGTCAGGGGTCCGAAAGAAACCTCATTTTGTTTGGGAGGAATGCAGATGTCGAAACTCTCGATCACGCGTCGTCAAGCGTTGAAGTCCGCCGGCGCTGCCGCCATCGCCGCGAGCAGCGTCGCCAAGCCTGCAATCGCTGCCAAGGAACCGATCCTGATTGGCTATCTGCCGGCGCTGACTGGCCCTTCATCCTCGACGGGCGTGGGAATGACTCGTGGCGCGCAGCTCGCCGTCGACGAGCTCAACAAGGCCGGCGGTGTCGATGGCCGCATGATCGAGCTGATCGTCCGCGACACGCAGTCCGATCCGACCAAGGCGGTGAACGCGACCGCGGAACTGACACGCTCCGCCAAGGTCGACGTCATATTCGGGCCGCTTAATTCCGGCGAGTCGCTCGCCGTCGTGCCCATTCTCGCACGTTCCAACACTCTGCAGATTCACCCCTGCTGGGTCGACAGCCTGACCGACCCCAAGAAGTATCCGCTTTGCTATCGCAATGCTCCGACCAACCAGCAGATCGGCCGCGCCTCGAACCGCTACGTGGTCGAGGTGCTGAAGAAGAAGAAGATCGCAATCATCAGTGACACGACGGGCTATGGCACGTCCTCGCTCAACGCCTACGTGCCGATGGTCAAGCAGATGGGCGGCGAAGTCGTCTATCAGGCGAGCGTCGATGCTGCGAACCCGGATCTCAAACCCGAAATCCTGCGCATGCAGGCGGCCGGCGCCGAGGCGATCATGCCGTGGAGCGTGAACGCCGGCTTCCTGTCGCGCATCATCAACACGCGTGGCCAGATGGTCTGGGACGTGCCGATTTGCGGCCAGACCACGCTCGGCTCCGGTCAGACCCAGCAGCTCCTCGAGAAGCCCGAGTACTGGGCAAAGGTGTACCCGAACAACTTCCGCCCGGTTTGCTACGACTCGACCGGGAAGCTGCCGGAGCGCGCGCGGGTATTCGTCGATCGTCTGCACACGCTGAAGATCGACATGGGCGACACGCTTCTGTGGTGGATCGGCGTCGGCTACGACACGCTGTACATGATCGCCGAGGCGGCCAAAGCCGTCGGTACCGACACAAAGGCGATGGAAGGATATTACAACAAGATGAAGAAGTTCGCCGGCGTGTACGGCGATATTTCCTTCACGCCTGAGAACCATGACGGCTATCCCGACGATGAGGTCGTGATGGTCGAGGCCAACTCGCTCAAAGACGGTGCCTTCAACCTTGCCCCTGGCTACGGCGTTTAATGCCCCGGACAGGAAGCCTTAAACAACACGCCTTTCCAATCACATCGGAGGACTGAAAATGTCACTCACTCGTCGTCAAGCTTTGAAGTCCGGCGCCGCCGTCGTTGCTGCCGTCGGCATCTCCAAGCCCGCCATCGCCCAGAAAGACCCGATCCTGATCGGCTATCTGCCGGCGGTCACCGGCCCGTCGTCCTCAACCGGCATCGGCATCACCCGCGGTACCCAGCTTGCCGTGGACGAGATCAACAAGGCCGGCGGCGTCGACGGCCGCATGCTCGAACTGATCGTCCGCGACACGCAGTCCGATCCGACCAAGGCGGTGAACGCCACGGCCGAGCTTACGCGCAGCCACAAGGTCAATATCATCTGGGGTCCGCTCAATTCGGGCGAGGCGCTCGCGGTCGTGCCGATCCTGGCGCGCCAGAACATGGTGCAGATGCACTCGTGCTGGGTCGACTCGCTCACCGACGTGAAGAAGTACCCGCTGTGCTATCGCAACGGTCCGACCAACCAGCAGATCGGCGGCGCCGCGAACCGCTATGCGATCGAGACGCTCAAGAAAAAGAAGGTCGCGGTCATCAGCGACACGACCGGCTACGGTACCTCCTCGCTCAACGCCTACGTGCCGATGATCAAGACGCTGGGCGGCGAAGTCGTCTATCAGAGCAGCGTCGACGCCGCGAACCCTGACCTCAAGCCCGAGGAACTGCGCATGCAGGCGGCGGGCGCCGAGGTGATCATGCCGTGGAGCGTGAACGCCGGCTTCCTGTCCCGCATCATCAATACGCGCGGACAACTGAATTGGGACGTGCCGATCGTCGGCCAGACCACGCTCGGCTCCGGCCAGACCCAGGCGCTGCTGGAGAAGCCCGAATACTGGGCGAAGGTCTATCCAAACAACTTCAAGCCGGTCTGCTACGACGCGAAGGGCAAGCTGCCGGATCGCGCCGCGGCTTTCGTCGATCGACTCAAGGCGAACAAGATCGAGATGAGCGACACGCTGCTGTGGTGGATCGGCGTCGGCTACGACGCGCCGTTCATGATCGCCGAGGCGGTGAAGAACGGCGGACTCGCGCCCGAGCAGATGGCGGGCTACTGGAACAAGGCCCGCGCCTATCCGGGCGTTTACGGCACCGTCGGGTTCTCCGCCGACAGCCGCGACGGCTATCCGGACAACGAAGTCGTCATGTGCGAGGCCAACTCGCTCAAGCAAGGCGCGTTCAATCTCGCTCCCGGCTACGGCGCCGCGTGAGCCGATGGTCCTATCGATCGTACTATCGGGCCTGGCGATCGGCTGCGTCTACGCACTGATCGGCATCGCCTACAACGTGATGTACTCGGCCTCGAGGGTGTTCAGCTTCACGGCTGGCACTCTCGGGATGATCGGTGGCGTGCTCGGTTCGCTGTTCATCCTGCGGATGGGCCTGCCCGTCTGGGCAGGCTTCATCCTGGCACTCGTTGGCGGCGCCCTTCTGGGCGTCGTCACCGAGATTGTCGCCGTTCGTCCGGTCCTCAAAAGCCTCGACCAGCATCTCTACGTGCTCTCCACGCTTGCGCTGGCGCTCATCGTCCAGCAGTTCACCGCGATCGAGTGGAGCACCGATGCGCAGCCGTTTCCGCGCATCTTCAATATCGAACGCAACAGCTTCGATCAGCAATACTGGCTGCCGATGATCGCTTGCGTGGTCGTGATCGTCGGCCTCGAGTTGCTCTATCGCCGCACGCTGGTCGGTCACGCCTTCCGGGCGATCGCGGAGGACAATTACGCGGCGCGCGCGCTCGGCCTGCCGGAACGCAACCTGCGCATGGCGAGTTACGCGCTCGCCGGCGTCATCGGGGCGCTCGCGGGCTTCGCGAGCGGCCAGATGCTGCTTGCGTTCTTCGCCAACGCACCGCTGCTGACCTTCTACGGCTTCGTGCCGGTCGCGCTCGGCGGAATGGGCAACAATCGCGGCGCGGTCGTCGCCGGCCTGGTGCTCGGCCTGTTCCAGCAGGCCGCCAACTTCCTGGTTGGCGGCATCTTCGCCTCGGTGGCGGTGTTCACCGTGTTCATCCTCGTGCTGCTGGCGCGCCCTGACGGCCTCGCGGGCGCAAGTGCCGGGCGCCGCGTATGATCGACATGTCGACGACACAAGCCTCGCGGGCCCGCCCGTCCGCGATCGGCTCCGGCGCGCTCGGCGCGGCGCTGCCCTTGCTGGTGCTGCTCGTCATCGGCGTCACGCTGCCGCTGTTCGCGGGCGGCTACTGGGGCGTCATCGCGACGCGCGCTTGCGTCTATTGGGTGCTGGCCGCCGGCTTGAACCTCGTCGTTGGCTTCGCGGGTCAGATCGCGATCGGCTGGGTGGCCCTGCTGACGGTCGGCGCCTACACCACCAGCGTGCTCGCGGCCGGCAACGTGATGCCGCCGCTTCATCCTTATCTGGCGCTCGCGATTGCCGGCGTCGTCGGCGCGGTGTGCGGGGTGATCGTCGGCTTGCCGGCGCTGCGGCTGCGCACATTCTACTTCGCCATCACGACGCTGGGGTTCGCGACAATCGTCACCCAGATCGTGCTTGCCTGGGCAAGCGTCACCGGCGGTGGCGTCGGCGTCGCCGGCCCGATCTTCCCCGCGCCATTCGACACCCAATGGGGCTTCTACTATTTCTGTTTTGGCCTCGCCGCTATCTGCACCTGGATGACGGCGAACATCGCCAAGAGCCGCTTTGGCCGCGCACTCACCGCGATCCGCGATGCCGAAGTCGCAGCCGAAGCGAACGGCATCTCGAAGCCCGGCCTTCTGGTCATCGTGTTCCTGTTCAGCGGGGCGACCGCCGCGATCGCGGGCGGATTGTTCGCCTCGCTGCAGTCCTACATCACACCGGATGCGTTCACGATCGACCTCTCGGTCCTGTTCTTTATCTCGATCCTGATCGGCGGTCGCGGCTCGATCCTCGGGCCGCTGCTCGGCACGATCCTGCTCACCGTCCTGCCGGAATTTGCCGCGCCTTTGGTGGCGTGGTCGACCTTCCTTTACGCAGTGCTGCTGCTCGCCATCGTGCTCGTGATGCCGGGCGGCATTGCCGAGCTTCTCGATTTCAAGAGCCGCCGTCCGCTCGAGAGCAATCGCGCGATCATCCCGCGGCCCGATCTGCTCAAGCGCCTGCTCGGCCAGGACACCGCGCCGGGCACGCTGACGCTCGAGCAGGTCGCGCTGAGCTTCGGCGGTGTGCGCGCCATCGACGGCCTCGACCTCACGATCCTCCCCGGGCAAGTCCACGGACTGATCGGCCCGAACGGCAGCGGCAAGACCACGACGCTCAATGTGATCTCCGGCTATTACACGCCGCAGGGCGGCGTCGCGCGGCTGAACGGCGTCGCGCTGACAACGCTCGCCCATCATGCGCGCGCGCACATGCGCATCGCGCGCACCTTCCAGACGCCGCGCATCGTCGGCGAGGCCTCGGTGCTGGAAAACGTCATGATCGGCGGCACGATCGACGGCCGCGGGACCTTCGTCGAATCGCTACTGGCGCTGCCGCGTCATTGGCGCGACGAAAAGATGCTGCACGAGACCGCGATGCTCGCGCTGTCGGCTGTCGGGCTTGAACAGCTTGCCGGCGTGCGCGCCGACCGGCTGCAGCACAGCGAATTGCGCTTCATCGAGATCGCGCGCGCCTTGATGCTGCGGCCTGCGTTCCTGCTGCTCGACGAGCCGGCGGCCGGTCTTTCGGCCGAGGAGATCCGGCGGCTCGGTGCGCTGGTGGTCGCGATCTCGCAGGCCGGTACCGGCGTGCTCCTGGTTGAGCACCATGCCGACCTGATCTTCGACATCTGCCACCATGTGACCGTGCTCAATCTCGGCAAGATGCTCGCGGCCGGCACGCCCGCGGAAATCCGTTCGCACCGGGAGGTGGTCAATGCCTACCTTGGCGGCTGATCTGCCATCGGCGGCGGAGCCTTTGCTGCGCGTGACCGGGCTTTCCACCGGCTACGGCAAGGTCGGCGTGCTGCGCGGTGTCGATCTCACGATCAAAGTGGGAGAAGTCGTCGCGCTGCTCGGGCCGAACGGGGCCGGCAAGACCACGCTGTTGCGCGCGATTTCCGGACTGCTGCCGTCGCAGGGAAGCGTGAGCTTCGCCGGGCGCGATCTCGCCGGTGCCGCTCCGCGCGAGACCGTGCAGGCGGGCCTCGCGCACGTTATCGAAGGCCATCGCGTGTTCACGCAGCAAAGCGTCGTCGACAATCTCCTGCTTGCCGCCTACGACCTGCCGCGCGGCGAACGCAGCGCGCGCGTCGAGGAAGCGCTCGGCTATTTCCCGGAGATTGCCGAGAAACGCCACCAGCGCGCTGTCGCGCTCTCCGGCGGACAACAACAAATGCTGGCTGTGGCGCAGGGCCTGGTGCAACGGCCGCGCCTCCTGATGCTGGACGAGCCGTCCGCGGGTCTCTCGCCCGTGCTGGTCGATCGCGTGTTCGACGTGGTGCGCAAGCTGCGCGAGAGCGGAACCGCCGTATTGCTGGTCGAGCAGTTGATCGAGAAGGCGCTGGCGCTCGCCGACCGCGTCTACGCGCTCGCGCGCGGGTCGATCGTGCTGGAGGCGAGCACCGCGGAGACCGATCTGCCGCACCGGCTGGAGCACGCTTATTTCGCGTCGGCGCCCGTCGCCGCCGAATGAGCGCCCAAGGCGCGAAACTCACCATCCGCGACGTGGCGCGCACGGCCGGCGTTTCGGTCGGCACCGTGTCGCGCGTGCTCAACCGCAACGAGACCGTGCGCGCGGACATTCGCGTGCGCGTGCACCAGGCGATCGAGACGCTCGGCTATGCGCCGAACCTCGTGGCGCAGAGCATGCGCAACCGCACCACGCAGACGATCGGCTGCATCATCCGCGAGATTTCCATCCCGCCACTCGCGGCCTTCGTGCGTGCCGCGCACGACGTGTTGCACGAGGCGGGCTATGCGCTGGTGCTCACCAATTCCGAGGGAAACCCGGAGCGCGAGCGCGAACTGCTCAAACGTCTCACCCGGCGCCAGGCCGACGGCATCCTGCTCGGCCAATATTCTCCGCTGACGCAGGAATTCGATCAATTCCTGCGCACGCTCAACGTCCCGATCGTGCTGGTCGACCGCGACGAACCGGTCTGGGCCGATTCGGTCTCGGCCGATCATTTTCATTCGTCGAAGCGGATCGCCGATCATCTGCTCTCGCTCGGACACCGGCGCATCGCCGTCATCACCGGCCCCGAGGACCTGCTGCCCGCGCGCGAGCGCCTGCGCGGCTACCGCGCGGCGCATCAGGAGCGCGGCGTGCCGATCGATCGCGATCTCGTGAGCGCGACGAGTTTCCTGTCGAAATCCGGCTTCTCCTTCATGTCCGGCGTACTCGGCAACCGCGAGCGGCCGACCGCCGTGATGGCGGGCGGCATCGACATGCTCGACGGCGTATTGCGTGCGATCCGCGCCAAGGGACTGCAAATTCCGCGTGACATCTCTGTCGTCGGGGCGGGTGATTCCAGCCTCGCCGAGTTGCACACGCCGCCGATCAGCGTGTCGCGCTGGGATCACGCGGAGGTCGGCCGCATCGCAGCAGAAATGCTGCTGGAGCGGATTTCCGGGCGCGCCGCGCTCGATCCGTGCCACGTCTTGTTGCCGACGGACTTCGTGTTTCGCGAGTCAACGGCGGCTCCGAGGAAGTGAGCGCTACCGCACCTCGAACTTCGGATACGGTCCGTCGATCATCGCATAGCGCTGCAGCACCAGCTCGCGCACGCGCGAGCGCTGCACCTTGCCCTGCAGGCTGCGCGGGATCGTCTCGATCGTGAGACACGCGCGCGGCTGCTTGTAGCGCGCCAGCCCGGAGGTCGCGCGCGCGACCGTCTCCGTCATGTCCTCCCGCGCGCCTTCCGCCACCGCGACGATGACCTCGCCCCAATGCGTCGACGGAATGCCGAGCACCACCATGCCGTTCGGCAGCACGCGCTCGATCTCTTCCGGATAGATCTTGTAGCCGCCGCTCTTCATCACGTCGTGCGCGCGCCCGGCAAGGAACAGCCGCCCGCGCCCGTCGAGAAAGCCGAGGTCGCCGGTCGTATGGAACGCGCCTTCGGGCAGCTCGTGGAAGCCGTGCCCGTCGACATGGCCGATCATCATATGTGGGCTGCGCAGATGGATTTCGCCGTGCCCGCCGGGGCCGCAGACGCGGCCGGAATCGTCGCGCACCACGACCTCCACGCCGGTCGCCGGCGCGCCGAGGCAGACCGCGTCGAGGACGCTGAGGTCGCGATAGTACTCGGCCGCCTCATGCGGTTCGAGCACCGTGATTGGGTTGAACATCTCCGATTTGCCGTAGGTGACGCGGATGACCGGGCCGAACAGCGCGGCCGCCGCGTGATACAGCGCGGGCTGCAGTGTCGCGGTGCCGCAGAACACGGTCTTGATGCCGTCGATGCGCTTGTGCCGCGTGCCTTCGATCAGCTTCGCCAGCACGGTCGGCGGTGCGAACACGGCGGTGAGATCGCCGCGCGCGAATAGATCATCCGCGTGAGCCACATCGACGCCATCGATCAGCTCGACCGACGCACCGCTTTCGAACCACGCGGCGGCCAGCAACCCGGCGCCGTGCGCATAGGCCGTCATCAGCAGTACGCGGTCGTTCGCGCCCGGCACGAACGGCAAATGCGAGCGCAGCAGGACATGCGCGTACCAGCGCCGGTCATGCCGGTGGATGATCGCCTTGGACCGGCCGGTGGTGCCGGAGGTCATGATCGCCTTGCCCCAGGCGCGCCACTCGAACGGCGGCGCCGCAACGTCGCGGGGAGGGCGAGCGATGACGTCTTCGAGCACCAGCACGTCGAGCCCGAGCGCGGCCACGCGCTGCAATTCGCCGCGTTCCGCGACCGCGCGCCGGATGCCCATGATCCGCATCGCGTAAGCGACGTCGTCGGGTCCGAGATTGAGGTCGACCACGAACTCGGCCGCGCCGCTCGCCATCACGCCGTAGCTCGCGACGACGACGCCCGGCCCATTGCGGGCAACGATCGCGACCGGCTCGCCAGGTTTGACGCCGGCCTCGATCACGGCGGCACGCACCGCGTCGGCTTGCACGGCAAGCTCTCGATAGGTGAGCACGCGCCCGCGCGAGGTGATCGCCACGCGCGAGTCAAAGCGAGCCGCGAAGGCTCGCAGCGACGTTTCCCATAGACTTACGGAAGCGACGGCCGGCTCGTCGTTCAGGACGGACACCACAAGCAGCGATTGATGAAACGTTTCATTGACGCTCAAAAAGTTATTCGATAGCGTCATTTTCCGCAATGGGAGCGGACGCCAAGAAACGTCACTGAGGAACGATAAGGATGGACGGACTGCCTCTGTCCGGAACCACGGTCGTCGAATTTTGTCACAGCGTTGCCGGGCCTTATGCCGCCTCGATCCTCGCGGATCTCGGCGCCGACGTCATCAAGGTCGAGAGCCCGGGCAAGGGTGACTACGGGCGCGACTGGGGTCCACCGTTCGTGCACGGGACTTCAACCCTTTTTCATGTTCTCAATCACAACAAGCGCGGCCTCGCGCTCAACCTGCGCGACACCGAGACCTGCGAACGGCTGACAGCCTTCATCCTCGATCACGCCGATGTCGTGATCCAGAATATGCGCCCGGGCGCGATCGACAAGCTCGGCCTCGGCGCGGACGCGCTGCGCGCGAAGAAGCCCGCGCTGATCTACTGCGACCTCGGCGCCTATGGCCGCTCGGGCCCGCTGCGCGACAAGCCCGGCTACGACCCGCTGATGCAGGCCTATGGCGGCATCATGAGCGTGACCGGCGTCGAGGGCGGCGAGCCGGTGCGCGTCGGCACCTCGATCGTCGACATGGGCGCGGGGATGTGGGCCGCGATGGGGATTCTCGCGGCGCTCAACCGCCACCACGTCACCGGCGAGGGCTGTCACGTCACGACCTCGCTGTTCGAGACGGCGGTCGGCTGGATGGCGCCGCATATCGGCGGATATCTCTCGACCGGGGATCTGCGCCGCCGCATGGGCTCGGGCGTGACCGAGATCGTGCCGCACCAGGCGTTCGAGACCGCCGACGGCCACGTGATGGTCGCAGCCGGCAACGACAATCTATTCCGCACACTTGCCATACTGCTGGAGCGCCCTCGGCTCGCGGACGACGTGCGCTTCGCGACGAACTCCAAGCGCGTCGAGAACCGCCATACGCTGATCCCGATGCTGCAAGCGGTGCTTCACACAAAGCCGACCACCGAATGGCTCGCGTGCCTAGACGCGGCCGGTGTTCCCGCCGCGCCGATCCAGTCGGTCGATCAGGTGGTGGCTGCGGAGCAGACCAAGGCACTCCGCATCCTGCAAAAGGCCCCCGACCTCGACATGACGCTGGTCGGCCTGCCGCTCGAATTCGACGGCGAGCGTCCGCCCTATCGCTTCTCCGCGCCGACGCTCGGCGAGCACAACGATCTGCTGTCCCCGTCGCATGCGTCCATCGCCAAGAAAGCAGCCTCATGAAAGACCAGACGTACGAGACGCTCGTCCTGGAGGAGCCGGCCGAGCACGTGCTCACCGTGCGCATCAACCGGCCGCAGGCGCGCAACGCCATCTCGACGCAGATGGGCCACGACATGCTCGACGTGTTTTCGCGATTGATCCGCGACAGCGGCGACTATCGCTGCGTGATCCTCACGGCGACCGGCGACAAGGCGTTCTGCGCAGGCGCCGACCTGAAAGAGCGCCACGGCATGAGCAACGAGACATGGCTGAAGCAGCACGCGCTGTTCGAGCGCATGACGCTCAGCATTCTCGACTGCCCGATCCCAGTCATCTGCGCGGTGCATGGCGCGGCCTATGCGGGCGGCTGCGAGATCGCGCTCACCTGCGACTTCATCTATGCGGACACGAACGCCCGCTTCGCCCTGACCGAGATCACCCTCGGCATCATGCCGGGCGGCGGCGGCACGCAGTTTCTGCCGCGCGCGGTCGGGTCGCGTCGCGCCAAGGAGATCATCCTCACCGGCAAGCCATTCTCGGCGCAGGATGCGCTCGACTGGGGCGTGGTCAACAAGCTCTGCGCGCCCGACAAGCTCATGGAAGAGACACTCGCGACCGCAACGACGATCGCCGGCAATGCGCCGATCTCGGTACGGCAGGCCAAGCGGTCGATGCATTTCGGCGCCAACATGGACCTGCGCTCTGCGCTGTTCTTCGAGATCGACGTTTACAACAAGATGGTCTCGACCGAGGATCGCCTGGAAGGCATCAAGGCCTTCAACGAGAAGCGCAAGCCGAACTTCAAAGGCAAGTAAATCAGGAGAACTCAATGGCCGAATTCATCGAGGTCCGCGAAGTCGGCCTGCGCGACGGGCTGCAGAACATCAAGACCGTGGTGCCGACCGACGTGAAGCTCGCGTGGATCAAGGCGGAGGTCGCTGCCGGCGTGCGCGACATTGAGGTGTGCTCGTTCGTGCCGCCGAAACTTCTGCCGCAATTCGCCGATGCCGAGGAGGTGACCCGGCGCGCCCTCGCGGTGCCGGGTCTCACCGTCGCGGCGCTGATGCCGAACCTGAAAGGTGCCGAGCGCGGCGCCGCGCTCGGCGTGCATCGGCTCGATTACGTCGTGTCGGTCAGCGAGAGCCATAACCTCAACAATGTGCGCCGTTCGACCGCGGAGTCGCTCGCCGACCTCAAGCGCATCGCGGAGTTTCTCAAGGGCATCGAGGCGGGCAAGCGTCCGCGCCTGCTCTGCGGGCTCGCGACCTCGTTCGGCTGCACCATCGAGGGCAGCGTGCCGCACGATCGCGTGGTGAGCTTCGCCGAGCAGGTCGCGGCGATCGGCGTCGACGAGATCGCGCTTGCCGACACGGTCGGCTTCGGCAATCCGAACGCGATCCGCACGCTATTCCGGCGCGTCCGTGACGCTACCGGTCCGAACATCGTGCTCGCGTCGCATTTTCACGATACGCGTGGCCTTGGCGTCGCCAACGTGGCGGCGGCGATCGAGGCAGGCGTGCGCCATTTCGATGCTTCGCTCTGCGGTCTCGGCGGCTGCCCCTATGCGCCGGGCGCGACCGGCAACGTCGTGACCGAGGACGTGGTGTTCCTGGCCGAGTCGCTCGGCTTTACCACCAGCATCGACCTCGAAAAGTTGGTCGAGGTGCGAAAGATCGTGATGCAGGCGCTGCCGGGCGAAGCCTTCTACGGCCAGGTCGCAAAGGCCGGCCTGCCGAAGGGCTTTTCCTATGCGGACGCCCGCCAGGCGGCGTGAGGCACAAGCGTGAACATTGAGAGCCCGGTCAAGGACGGGGTTGCAGTCTCGCTTGAGCTCGGCGAGGACTATGCAGATCTGCGCGAAGCAGTGCGGCGCATCTGCGCCAAATATCCCGGCGCCTATTGGCGCGATCTCGAAGAGCGCTCCGCCTATCCGACCGAACTCGTCACGGACCTGACCGCCGGCGGCTATCTGGCGGCGCTGATCCCTCAAGCCTATGGGGGCGCCGGGCTCCCGATCCGTGCCGCTGCCGCGATTCTTGAAGAGATCAATGTCGCGGGCTGCACGGCGACGCAGTGCCACGCGCAGATGTACATCATGGGCACGCTGCTGCGGCACGGCAATGAAGAGCAGAAGCAACGCTATTTGCCCGGCATCGCGAGCGGCGAACTGCGCCTGCAGGCGTTCGGCGTGACCGAGCCCACCACCGGCTCCGACACGACCAAGCTCAAGACCCGCGCGGTGCGCAAAGGCAACAACAAATACGTCGTCAACGGCCAGAAGGTCTGGACCTCGCGCGCGCTGCATTCCGATCTCATGCTGCTCCTCGCCCGCACCACGCCGATCGAAGAAGTGAAGAAGCGCTCCGAAGGCCTCTCGGTGTTCCTCGTCGACATCCGCGAGTCGCGCGGGCGCGGCATGGACATCCGGCCGCTTAAGGCGATGGTGAACCACAACACCACCGAAGTGTTCTTCGACAATCTCGAAGTGCCGGCCGAGAACCTGATCGGCGAGGAAGGCCAGGGCCTGCGTTACATCATGGACGGCATGAACGCCGAGCGCATTCTCGTGGCCTCGGAAGCCGTCGGCGACGGCCGCTGGTTTCTCAACAAGGCGGTCGATTACGCCAACAGCCGCGTCGTGTTCGGCCGCTCGATCGGCAAGAACCAGGGCGTGCAGTTTCCGCTCGCGCGCGCTTACGCCGAGCTTGAGGCTGCCGACATGATGTGCCGCCGCGCGGCCGCGCTGTTCGACGTGAACGTGCCGTGCGGTGCGGACGCCAACATGGCGAAGCTGCTCGCCTCGGAGGCGTGCTGGAAGGCGGCCGAGGCCGCGATGCAGACGCATGGCGGCTTCTCGTATGCGAAGGAATACGACATCGAGCGCAAATGGCGCGAGGTACGGCTCTATCAGATCGCGCCAATCTCCACGAACCTCGTGCTCGCCTATCTCGGCCAGCACGTGCTCGGAATGGAACGGTCTTACTGAGCCGGTATCTTCTTCATTCAGGGTGGAGGACGCGCGCGCGCATCCGCCTGCTCGCCAGTGAGTGCCCAGCGGAAGTCGCTCTCGAACGCGTGAAGGAATCGTTCGATGCCGGCCGGGCTGAGATGGTTTGAATCGAAGAAGTAGAGCATGCGCCCGCTGTGCGGCCAGCACGTCGTCGCGTCGCAGAACACATCGATCGGATCGATCAGGCGGGTGCCTTCGATACCCTGCGTGACGCGACGCAGCATCTCCATCGTGCGTGCCCGCCGCGCATCGACAGAAGCCCGATCCACCATGCAGTCATCGACCCCGAGCCGGAGCGCGCGCACGAGGCAGGACGGAGGATGCAGCGGAAATTCGGGCAAGGGGCCAACAACCAGGATGCGACGCACCCCGCCTTGCTTTGCGGCAGCAAGCGTTGCGGCGAGTCCGCGGCGCATCAGTTCGATAGGATCGGCCGGGATCGCTCCGGCCTGCTCGTCGGTCAGGCCGTACTGCCGGTAATACAACTCCGACCACGGCAGTCCGAGGTAGAGATTCCAGCGAGCGGTCACGACCAGGAATTCGGAATCGGAAAAATCCACGCTTCCGAAGAGCTTGTTGCAGGTCTCATTCCGCTCGCCGGAGGGGTCGACGATGTCAATGTGCAGCAGCGGCGGACAGTAACCGCGTGCCGTCACGGTCCAGGAGGCGCCAGCGCGGCGGACGTAATCTTCGGCGCCCGAAGCCAGAACGGTTGCATGGGAATCGCCGAGCAGCAATCCTCGATGGGCTGTCGGCGGATAGCTCGCGGCTCCGACCGCGGGAGGCTCAAGTCCCGTCACGGCCGGCAGCAGGCGCGGCGCGACGTAGAGCGACCAGGCGTACTTGACGCTGCCGATCAGCAGGCAGGCCGCCAACATCGACGCCAGCACCGGCACATTGCGCAGTCTGCGGCTACGCCGCCAGTCGTGGATCGGCCGCTCGACAAAACGATAAGTCAGCACCGCGAGCACGAAGGACAGCGCGGCGACAGCTATCGCCTTCCAGACATCGTGTTCGGTGAAATTGCTTGCGCGCAGGACGACAACAGGGGCCAGTGCCACAGGTACCAGGCATAAGAGACCAACCCGACCGCGACCATCGGTCGCGTCGCGAGCGCGCGCGCGATGACATTCTGGGGCGCGGCGACGCCGCTCGTGATCACGAGCATCGCGCCGACCGCCGGCAACGCGGCACGAAACGAAGGATATTGAGTGTAGACGTCGAACATCACGACGAATGCAATCGCCGCTGTTCCGCCGATCGCTGTCGCGTCAATGGCCTTGCCCGAGCAGCGGCGAAAGAGCGGCACCAAAACTGGAACGATGCCACCCAGGATGAACTCCCAACCCCGTGTCGGCATGATGTAGAAGGCGACATTGTGATCGCGCCGGGTGAACACGATGCACGCCGCGAACGAGGCGAGCGCCAGGCCGGCCGTCATGGTGGTCCAGATTCTTCGAGCCGCCGCGGGCGACACATGCCGCGTTCATGCGAACAGTCCAACGAGCGTCAAGGGCGCAACGAGATAGAACTGCTCTTCGACCGATAATGACCACGTGTGTAGGAGCGGCTTGGTGATGGCGACGGTGTCGAAATAGCCCTGATGCGAAAGGAAATGGTGGTTCGCGAACATCAGCGCAGACCGAAAGACGGACTGCGCGAATTCCTTGTAGTCGAATTGCACGAATACGGTCGTGACGAGCACGAGACAAGTCGTTATGACGAGCAGAAATGCTGGAAGGATGCGAAGTGCGCGGCGCGCCGCAAAACCGACGAGACTGAAGCGCCCGTTCCGGATGTCGGAGATGATCTGCCCGATGATCAGATAGCCGGAAATCACGAAGAAGAAGATGTTAACGCCGACAAATCCTCCGGCAAATCCCGGTATGCCGACATGGGAGCCGACCACGGTGAGGATGGCGATCGCACGCAACCCGTCGATGAAGGGTCTGTACGTCCGGATGTCGTCGGAGACGTCGACTGTTTGCATTCGGCTGCGGCCGAACAAGCCATTAGGCATCGCTAAGCTTGTCCCGCGGTAAAAGACGGCCCAACAATACTTTATCACGGTCCGCGGCCGCTACCGATTCGAGGTCGGGATCGATATGAATCATAGGCCCGTCATTCCGGGACGGTGCGCTGCACCACGCCCGGAGCCACAGCCATACGGCCCGGCAGCTGTCGCTGCGTTTGTTTGGGTTCCAGAGCGGTGGGCTAAGGTCTGTCCATCTGAATGATAAGGGTCACAATCGGGGAGGGGAACTGATGAACGCAACGCAACGCCTCGGCGCATTCGTTGCGCGCAGTGTCGCGGCGCCGCTCGCGCCGAAGGTCGCGGAGCGCGCGGCCTGCTGCCTGCTCGACACGGTCGCGCTCACTCTGATGGCGCGCGAGGAGCGCACGTTCCGCGCGATGCGCGCCGCCGTGACGCCAGTCGCGCCGGGTCCGGGGACTGCGCGTATCTGGGCCGACGGCGCGCGCGTCGTGCTGTCGGAGGCCGTCACCGCGAACGCGCTCGGCGCGCATGCGCACTTCCATGACGATAGCGATCATCCGTCCTGGAGCCATCCGGGCTCCCTGATCGTGCCGCTTGCCGTCTCGCTCGGCGAGGCGACGGGCGCGCCGCTCGACCAGGTGCTGCGCGCGATCGCCGCCGGCTATGCGACGCTTGAGTGGATGGGCGCGGATGAAAAGGTCGCGCGGCCGATGATCGCGCGCGGCCTGCGCACGACGCCGACGCTCGGCACCATCGGTGCCGCCGCGACTGCGGCGGTCGGGCTGAAGCTCAATGCCGAGCAGGCATTCAACGCCATGGCGATGTCCGCCTGCATCACCGGTGGCACGGTCGAGCCGGTGCGCTGCGGTTCGGACGAATGGCGCGCGCATGCGGCGCAGGCCGCGCGCGGCGGGCTCCTTGCCGCGCAGCTTGCCAAGGGCGGCGTCGTCGGCGCGCCCGACGCGCTCGAAGGGCCGCGCGGCTTCCTGCGCGCGCTCGCGGGCCTTGAGGAAACGCCGCCGCGCTGGCACAGCGATCCAAACCCGGAATCGATCCTGCGTGCCATCGCCAAGCCCTGGGCCGCGCTCGGCGACAATTGCCCGGCGGTCGCGGCCGCGAAGCTCCTCTGCGACGATGGTATCGATCCGGCCGCGATCCGCCGCGTCACCATCACGATGTGGCGGCCCTACACCGAATATCCCGGCACGGCCTATTGCGGCACGTTCGAGCGCACCGTGCAGGCGCTCGCCAGCACGACCTTCTGCGTCGCTGCGATGCTGACGAACGGCGAGCTCGAATACGACATCCCGGAAAACCATCGGCAGGACGAGAACATCCTGCGCCTCGTCAAAGTCTCGACGGTCGAGCCGGACGACATCGGCACGCACATGGATGCGAGTGTCGAGGTCGAGTTGGCCGACGGCAGCCGGCGCAAGCACGCATCGAGCGAGGCGTCGCAGACGATCTTCTTCCATGACCGCGCGACGGCGATTGATCTGTTCGACCATCGCCTCATCGGTTGCGGTTACCCTGAGGGCCGAGGGCGCGAGATCGCGACGACGCTGCTCGATGCGGCGGGGCGCGGCGCGCTCGACATGCGCACGCTGCTCGACCGGCTCGGGGCCACGTGAGCGAAATCAACTCCCCTTGAATTTCGCCGGCCGCTTGGCGTGGAACGCCTCGACGCCCTCCTTGAAGTCGTCGGATTGGCGCAGGCGGCTGTAGCAATGGCCTTCGAGCTCGATCGCGATCGAGAGCGTCGAATCCTCGGTGTCGTTGAGCAGCTTCTTTGCGGTGCGCTGGGCGAGCGGCGCGAAGCCGCGCAACTCGTCCGCCAGCGCGTCGGTCGCCTTTTCAAGCTCCGCGTCCGGCACGCATTCGGTCGCGATGCCCCAGTCGTAGGCTTGGCGTGCCGGGACACGGCGCGAGCGCATCACGATGTCCTTGGTGCGCGTGATGCCGACGATCTTCTGCAGCCGCGCCGAGCCGCCGGAACCTGGGATCTGCCCGAGCCGCTGCTCGGGCAGCGCGTAGAATCCGGTCTCCGACACGATGCGGAAGTCGCAGGCGAGCGAGAGTTCGAAGCCGACGCCGAAGCAGTAGCCGCGGTTCGCCACGATCACCGGCTTGGAACAGCGCGCCGGCGCCGCGATGTTCCAGGCAAGCTTCGAAACCGTTTCGGGCGTCGCCTCCATGAAGCCCTTGATGTTGCCGCCGGAGGAGAAATGCTCGCCGGCCGCCCGCAACACGATCACCCGCACGCGCGCGTCTTCGTCCAGCGTCTCGAACACGAGACGAAGCTGGTCGCGCTGCGGCATCGACACGATGTTGAACCGCGGCCGGTCGAGGATGACGTCGGCACGCTCGCGCGCTTCGTCGATCTCGACGCGGAAGCCGTCGAGCTTGGCGAGACGCGGATCGGTGAAAGTCATCGGGCTCATGCGGCGGTTCCTTTCTCGATATCGTATTCGCCGGCGACCAGCTTGCGGCGCAAGAGCTTGCCGACCGGCGATTTCGGAATGGCCTCGACGAAGACATAGCGGCGCGGGCGCTTGAAACTGGCAAGCCCCGACGCGCGGCAGAACGCATCGAGCTCGTCATGCTCGGCCACCGCGCGGCGCTTCACGAAGGCCGCTACGATCTTGCCCCAGCGCTCGTCCGCCAAGCCCACGACCGCGACCTCGGACACCGCCGGGTGCAGCGAGAGGCAACTCTCGATCTCGATCGGCGAGACGTTCTCGCCACCCGTGATGATCATGTCGTCGACGCGGCCGGTGACGAACAGGTCGCCGTCAGCATCCATAGTGCCGGTGTCGCCGGTGAAGTACCAGCCGTTACGCAGCGCTTTCGCGTCGGCATCCGGCCGGCGCCAGTAACCCTCGAAGGCTTCGTCGCTCGCAAGATGCGCGATGATCTCGCCTTCCTGGTTCCGCGGCGCGATCTCGTCCGGAGTGGCCGCGCCGAGCGTCACGACGCGGATCATCTGGTTGATACCGGCGCGCCCCGCCGAGCCGGGTTTTGCCGGCGCATTCTGGTCGATCGTGAACGTATAGATCTCCGATGAGCCGTAATGGTTGACGAACAGATCGGGCTTGAATGCGCGGGTCAGCTCCTTCAGCAGGCCATCCGTCATCGACGCGCCCGCGAAGCCGAGCTTGCGCACCGAGCCCACGTCCTTCTGCGCGAAGCGTTCGTGATGCACCAGATCATGATAGAGCGTCGGCACGAGATAGAGATTGGTGATCCGCTCGGCCTCGATCAGTTCCAGCGCGCGGGCGGGATCGAAGCGCGGCAGGCACACGAACGTGCCGCCGATCAGCGACATCGCGAGCAGCGAACGCACTCCCATGGTGTGATAGAGCGGCATGACGCCGAGCGTGCGCTCGCCTGATCGATAGAGGTTCTGCGCCACATGCGCGACCGCTGCGGCGCGCTCTGCGCGCTGGCGGCGCGGCACGCCCTTCGGCCGCGCGGTCGTGCCGGACGTATAGAGCATCACCGACCAGGCGTGCGCGTCCGCCTGCGGCTGCGCGTCCGGGGCGTCCAGCGAAATCCATGCGTTGATATCGCCCAGCGTGACGCGCGGACATGTTACCTTGCAGGTATGGACCGCCTCGCTCGACACATCCTCGTAAACGAACGCCTTCGCGTCGGCGTCTTCACACACGAAATCGAGATCGTCGGCGCTCGCGCGCCAGTTTAGCGGCGTGATGATGATGCCGGCGAACTGGCAGGCCCAGTGCAAGGTCGCTGCCTCCCAGCGGTTCTGCAGCACCGTGACGAGATGGTCGCCGGCCTTCAGGCCGAGCGCGTCGAGACCCGCGATGACGGACGAGATGCGACGGTACCACTCCGCATAGGCGAGCCGCACGTCGCCATCGACGATCGCGAGCGCGCTCGGGTCGCGCGCCACACTGGCCAGGAAGCTGGTGCCGAGATCAAGCATCACGCAGCCGTTTTGCCGCATCGAGCGCGGCCGCGACGATCGGCACATAGCCGGTGCAGCGGCAGAGGTGCCCGCCGAGGAATTCGCGCAACTCCACTTCGCCAGGGTCCGGCGTCTGGCGCAGATACCAGTCGAGCGACATCAGGATGCCCGCCGTGCAGAAGCCGCATTGCAGCGCGTGATGGCGGCGGAAGGCTTCTTGCAGCACCGACAGGCGTCCCGGCTCCGGCGCGAGACCCTCGACCGTGTGGAGCTTCGCGCCGTCGACCTGCACGGCGAGCGTGAGGCAAGCGCGCGCGGGCGCGCCGTCGATCTGGATGGTGCAGGCGCCGCACACGCCATGCTCGCAGCCGACATGCGTGCCGGTGAGGCCCAGCGTGTGGCGCAGGAAATCGGTCAGCAGCATGCGCGGCTCGGCCTCGCCCTCGACCGCGCGGCCGTTGACTTCCAGGCGAATGCGATGGCGCGCGTCGGCGTTCAGGCGCGACATCGGCGCGCCTCCTCGATTGTCGTGCGGCCGAGCTTGCGCACCAGCATCCGGCGATAATCGGCGGTCGCGTGCAGGTCGTCGCGCGCGTCGAGTTCGGACGCGAAGGCGTCGAGCGCGTCGTCGAGCGCAGCGCCGTCCAGACCTTTGAAGTCGCGCGCGACCGGCCGATCCGCGACCCCGCCGATGGCGAGACGGAGGACTTTCTCATTCGCAACCGCCGCGCAGGCGACGATCGCGAAATCGCCGTGGCGGCGCGCAAATTCGCGGAACGCAAAGCCTTCAGAGGTCCGGCGGCCGGGGAATCGCACCGCTTCGATCAATTCGTCGTCGCGGCGATCCGTCGACATCAGGCCGGTGAAGAAATCGTCCGCCGCGACGGTGCGTCGGCCGCCCTTCGACGACAACACGACGTCGCCACCGAGCGCGACGAGACATAGCGGCAACTCGGCGCTCGGGTCCGCGAGCGCGATCGACCCACATACCGTGCCGCGCGCGCGCGTCTGCGCATGGCCGACCCAGGGCAGCGCCAGCGCCAGCAGCGGCTGGCTTGCGCCGAGTTCTGGCCATGCCAGCAACTCGGCCTGCCGCACCGCCGCGCCGACCCGGATCGAATCGTTCTCGGCCACGATCACGGCAAGCTCCGGCACGCGCATGATGTCGACCAATACCTTCGGCCGCGCCATGCGCATGGAAAGGAGCGGCACCAGCGTCTGCCCGCCCGCGATCACGGCGGCGTCGCCGCCCTCGGCGGCGAGCACGGCGTGCGCCTCCGCGAGCGAACCCACGCGTACATAGTCGAACGGCGCAGACTTCATGGCGCGCCGCGCGGCAGCAACGCCGCGAGCTTGGCGGGGCTGAGCGGCAGGTCGATCTCCGCGATGCCGAGCGCATCCGCGACCGCATTCGCCAGGCACACCGGCGTGCTCATGCAATTGCCTTCGCCGACGCCCTTGGCGCCGAGCGGCGTAAACGGGGAGGGCGACTCGTAGTGCAGGATCACCGGCGTCGGCACTTCCATCGTCGTCGGCAGCAGGTAGTCGGCGAACGTGCCGGTGCGGAAGCTGCCGTCGTCGCCATAGACGAATTCCTCGTAGACCGCCGCGCCGAGCGCATGCGCGAAACCGCCAGTGACCTGCCCCGCCACCATGCCGGGATGCAGCACGCGGCCGCAGTCGTGCATCGTGACATATTTGTCGATGCGCAGTTCGCCGGTGACGCAGTCAACCTCGACGCCGCAGAAGTCGAAGATGAAGCCGTGGCAGAGCGAGGAGTTGATGTCATCGTCCTCGCCGGGGGCCGCGAGCTGCGGCGGCGTCCAGAACACGGTCTCGCGGAGCGCGTGGTCGCCGTCGGCGACCGTGCCCGGCGCCCAGTGGCTCGCCGCCGCGAGCCGGCCGAACGGCAGTGCGTTGTCGGGATTGTGGCGCGCGTGCACGCGGCCGCCGGCGAACTCGATCTCGCCGGCGGGCACGTTGAGCTGCGCGGCGGCCGCGCGCGATAGCTTTGCCTTGATTCGCTCCGCCGCAAGCTGCACGGCGCCGCAGACGGCCGGCGCGAAGCGGCTCGAATAATTGCCCGATGCGATCGACCAGGCGTCGCGCGCCGTATCCATCTCGGTCACGACCCGGATGTCCTTCGGCGCAAGGCCGAGCGCGTCGGCGACGATCTGCGCGACGACCGTGCGATGGCCCTGGCCCTGCGGCACGGACGCGATGTGCACGCTGACCGCGCCGGCCGGATCGAGAGCTATGGTGGCGGTCGCCTGCGCGCCGTTCTTCGGGCCGGCCTTGCGCCGTTCTTCGGGCGTGAGCACCGTCGTGATGTAGCCCATGTTGGAGACGCTTGGCTCGACCACAGCCGTATAGCCGATGCCGTAGAGCCGGCCTTCGGCGCGCGCACTCGTTTGCCGCACTTTCAGCGCCGCGAGCCCGCCATCCTCCACCGCCGCCGCGACGGCGGCCGGATAGTCGCCGGAATCGAGCAGCCCGCCGGTCGCCGTCTTGTATGGAAACGCGCCGCTCGGCACGAGATTGCGCCGGATCACGTCGAGCGGATCGAGCCTCAGTTCGATCGCGATGCGCTGCATCAGCCGTTCGAGCGCGTAATAGACCTGCGGTCCGCCGAAGCCGCGATTGAGGCCGGTCGGCGTCTTGTTGGTGAGCACGACGCGGTTGCGCACCGACACGTTGCGGATGTCATAGGCCCCGGTGAGATTGCCGTGCATGCGGTAGAGCGTGGCGGGCTCGGGCGCGCGGATATGCGCGCCGACGTCTTCCACCTGGTCCCAGGCGAGCGCGGTCACGCGGCCGTCGGCCGCGACTGCGGCCTCAAGCGAGATCATCCGGTTCGTCGCCGACACCGACGCCGCGAGATGTTCGAGCCGGTCCTCGATCCATTTCACCGGCCGTCCCGCGACCCGCGCCGCGATGCCCATCAGCGCGATGTACGGGAACACGCCCTGCTTGACGCCGAAGCTGCCGCCGCTGTCGGGCGGCGTGCGCAGGCGCAGCCGGTTGCCCGGCACTTTCAGCGCGCGCGCGATCACCGGATGGATGCTGAACGGGCCCTGGAAGTTGGCGAGGATGTCGTAGGCGTCTTCCCAAGGGTCGTAATCGGCGACCACGCCGTAGGTCTCGATCGGCGTGCAGGAATTGCGCGGATAATGCACGGCGACCGCGATGCGATGCGCGGCCTCGGCGAACGCTTTCTCGGGATCGCCGTAACGGAACGAGCGGTCGCTCGCGATGTTGCTCTTGAGCCCTGCGTGCAGGACCGCGCTCGTCGGATCGAGCGCATCGCGCGGATGCACCACGCAGGCAAGCGGCTCGTAGTCGACCTCGATCAGGTCGAGCGCATCTTCGGCAAGATAGCGATCGGCCGCGACCACCACGGCGACCGGCTCGCCCACGTAGCGCACCCGCTCGACCGCGATCGGCCAGCACTGGATCGGCGCCCGGATGCCGGCGAGCAACGGGCCGCCGAGCCGCGTGACCTCCGCCGCCGTGATGACCGCCGTCACGCCCTTGGCGGCGCGCGCCGCATCGGTGCGGATGTCGCGGATCATCGCGTGCGCATGCGGCGAGCGCAGGATCGCGGCGTGCAGCGTGCCGGGCGGCGTGCCGAGGTCGTCGATGTAGCGCCCGCGCCCCGTGAGCAAGGCCGCGTCTTCCACCCGCTCGATCGATTGGCCGACCCAGCTCATTGCGTTCCCTCGACTGAGCGGCATTGTTGCGCAAACGGCACCATGCGCAAAGCACCCGTGCGACAACCTAGCATCGATTGATCTTGTCGGCGGCGACAGCCAAGATCACCCGTGACTTCCTCGTTGCGGGTTTCCTGATGTCCTGGATGATCGGTGTCGACGTGGGCGGCACCTTCACGGATTTTTTCGCGTTCGACGATTCCACCGACCGGATTGTCCTCCACAAGGTCGCCTCGACCCCGTCCAATCCCGCACAAGCGGTGATTTCCGGTCTCCGCGAGCTTTCCGCGCGTCACGATATCGACCTTTCTGCCATCACGCGGCTCTCGCACGGCACGACGGTCGCCACCAATGCGCTGATCCAGCGCCGCGGCGGCAAGGTCGCGCTCGTCGTCACGCAAGGCTTCCGCGACCTGATCGAGATCGGCCGCCAGATCCGCCCGCATGTGTTCAGCCTGCAGGAGGACTATCCCGCTCCGCTGGTGCCGCGCGAACTGCGCTTCGAGGCGCCGGAGCGGATCACCGCGGACGGGAGCGCCGTGAAGGCGCTTGTTCCGGAGGCGCTGCCCGCGCTCGTCGCGGCGATCGGGGCCGCCAAGCCCGACGCCTGCGCGGTGTGCCTCCTCTTCTCGTTCCTCAATCCCGCGCATGAGGCGATGATCCGCGATGCGCTCGGCGCCGCATATCCCGACATGTACCTGTCGATTTCGAGCGAAGTGCAGCCGGAATTCCGCGAATACGAGCGCCTCTCCACGACGGTGCTGAATGCGTATCTGCAGCCGGTGATCGACCGCTATCTCGGCGAATTCGCCGAGGGTCTGGCCGAGGCCGCGCCGAACGCCGCGCTCGGCATCAATCAGTCGGCCGGCGGGCTCATGTCGGTTGCGCGCGCACGCAACCTCCCGATCCGCACCGCGCTGTCCGGTCCCGCCGCGGGTGTGGTCGGCGCGATCCACATGGCGCGGCTGTCCGGCGTGCCGGATGTCATTTCGCTCGACATGGGCGGCACCAGCGCCGACGTGGCGCTGATCCGCGATTACACGGCCGGCACAGCGTTCAACAAATGGATCGAGGGCTATCCGGCGCGGCTTGCCTCGCTCGACATCAACGCGGTCGGCGCGGGCGGCGGCTCGATCGCCTGGTTCGACCGTGACGGACTGATGAAGGTCGGTCCGCAGAGTGCGGGCGCGCAGCCGGGCCCGGCCTGCTACGGGCGCGGCGGTACCGATGCGACCGTGACCGATGCGAACCTCGTGCTCGGGCGGCTTTCTCCCAAAGGCCTGCTTGGCGGCGACATGGCGCTGGATGAAGGCCTCGCGCGCAACGCGCTCGCGCCGCTCGCGGAACGCCTCGGCTTTCCGGTCGAGCGCACCGCGCATGGGATGCTCGGCATCGTGGTCGCCAACATGGTGCGGGCGATCCGCGCGGTTTCGGTCGAGCGCGGCCACGATCCGCGCGCCTTCGCGCTGCTGCCGTTCGGCGGCGCCGGGCCGCTGCACGCGACGGATGTTGCGAGAAGCCTCGGCATCCGCCGCTGCCTCGTGCCGCTCGCGCCCGGCATCCTGTGCGCGCAAGGGCTGATCGTATCGGACCTGCGCGAGACCTTCGTGCGCACCGCGGTCACGCCGCTCAGCGATGCGCGGCTCGCCGACGTGATCGCGCGCGTCGCCGAATTGAAGGCGCAGGCCGACGCCTGGTTCGACACCGAAGCGGTCGAGAAAGCGAATCGCAAGATCGATATCGTGCTCGATGCCCGCTACGTGGGTCAGAACTTCGAGCTTGCGATTGCGCTCGGCGACACCTCGCCGCTGCCGCATGCCGAGGAGCTCAGGCAGCGCTTTTTCGCCGAGCACGAGCGCGCTTACGGCTTCCACAATCCGGCCGATCCGATCGAGATCGTGAACTTCCGCCTGATCGCGGCGGGCCGTCTGCGCCAGCCCGCGACCCGGCCCGGCGAGGTGAGCGAAGGCCGAAGGCCGGAGACAACCACGCACCGCATGGTCTGGTTTTCGTTCGACAAGGCCGAGCACACGCCGATCTATGATCGCTCAGCGCTCCTGCCGGGCGACATGATCGAAGGACCCGCCATGATCGAACAGCTCGACTCGACCACGCTGCTGTTTCCCGGCGACCACGTGACCGTCGACCCTTACCTCAATCTCATCGTCGAGCTGAGCCCATGAGCATCGATCCGATCACGCTCGAAATCATGTCCAATGGGCTCAAGTCCATCGCGGATGAAACTTACATCGCGTTGATGAAGAGCGCCTATTCGACCAACATCAAGGAACGCCACGACCACTCGACCGCCGTCATCGATCAGCGCGGACGCCTGATCGTGCAGGCGGAGAATTCGCTCGCGATTCATCTCGGCTCGATGATGGGCCTGATGAACACGCTGCTCGCCAAGATGCCGCTGTCGGACGTGCGCGAGGGCGACATCTTCATCTCCAACGATCCGTTCGTCGCGGGCGGCTCGCACCTGCCCGATGTCAACATGGCGATGCCGGTGTTCGCCGACGGCAAGCTCGTCTGCTTCATGTGCAACATCGCGCATCACGCCGACATCGGCGGCATCACGCCGGGCAGCATGGCGGGCGGCACCGAGATCTATCAAGAAGGCACGCGCATTCCCGTGATCCGGCTGTTCCGCGAAGGACAATTGCAGGACGACATCCTCGACCTGCTGTTGCTCAACGCGCGCGTGCCGGAGGAGCGGCGCGGCGATTATTTCGCGCAGGTGGCGGCGTGTCGTTTGGGCGTGCGGCGCATCGGCGAGATGATCGAGGCGCGCGGCGTGCCGATGCTCGTCGCAGCGTTCGACGAGATCATCCGTCGCACGCGCGAACGCCTGCTCGAAGCGCTCACGCGCATTCCTCCCGGCGAGTACAGCTTCGAAGACGTGATGGACGATGACGGCGTCGGAACCACCAACATCCCGCTCAAGCTGCGCGTGACCGTGCCGCCGCATGGCGGCAACCAAAAGGTCATGTTCGATTTCACCGGTACAGGCCCGCAGGTGAAAGGCAACATCAATTCGACACCGACGGTGACGCTCGCCGGCGTCCTCTATTCGCTCAAGGCACTCCTCGATCCCGACGTGCCGAACAATCAGGGCTTGATCGACCTCGTGGACATCCACGCCCCACTCGGCACGTTGATTAATGCGAAATTTCCGGCGGCGGTCGCGGCGCGCGCCAATACGGCGCAGCGCATCGTCGACGTGGTGATCGGCGCGCTCGCGCCCGCGATCCCCGAGGCCGCGGTCGGCGCCGCGAACGGCGCGAACACCACGGCCGTGTTCTTCGGCCACGACCCGCGCCACGACCGCGACTACGTCTATCTCGAAACGCTCGGCGGCGGCTTCGGCGGGCGTTTCACCAAGGACGGCAAGGACGGCGTGCAGGTGCACATCACCAACACGTCGAATCTTCCCGTGGAATCGATCGAGATGGAATATCCGCTGCTGGTGGAGAGCTACGGCTTCGTCGAGGATTCCGGCGGGGCGGGCAAATATCGCGGCGGGCTTGGGCTCCGCCGTGTGGTCCGCCCGGTCGGCCATACGATGACGTTCTCCGGCCAGGGCGAGCGTTTCGTCAATCATCCGTGGGGCATCTTCGGCGGCGGCAGCGGCGGGATCGGAAAATTCGTCAAGCTGAGCCACGGCGAGGAAGTGCCGCTCCCGACCAAGCCGGCGAACCTCGAAGTCAAATCCGACGAGGCGATTATGGTCGAGACGCCGGGCGCGGGAGGCTATGGACCGCCGGCTGAGCGCGACAAGGCCGCGGTCGAAAACGACTTCGTGTCGGGTAAATTCTCAAGCGACTTCGTGAAGAAGAATTACAGCTTCGAGCCGAAGGGCAATCCATGAGCTACGACGCGATCGTCATCGGGGCGGGCATCAGCGGCGCCGCGACCGCCTATCATCTCAAGAAGGCGGGCGCGAAGACGCTGCTGATCGAGCGCGGCGAGCCCGCGAGCGGCGGCACGGGAAAAAGCGCTGCGATCATCCGCCAGAGCTACTCGACGCCGCTGCTGGTGCGGCTCGCGCGCGCCAGCATCACGATGCTTGAGAATTCGCGCGCCGAACTGGGCAAGGACGCGGGCTTCGTGCAGGCCGGATATTGCTTCGTCGTCTCACACGACATGCTCGAAGGCGCCAAGAAGAACGTCGCGATGCAGAAAAGCCTCGGCATCCTGAACGAATGGTCCGACGGACCGGGCTTTCCCGAACGCCTGCCCGATATCAACCCGGATGGCATCGCGGGCGTCGTGTACGAGCCGCACGGCGGCTACGCCGATCCCGTGCAGGCGACCGAAGCCTATGTCGGTGCGTTCAAGGCGCTCGGCGGCGAATTCCGCGCCCGCACGCCGGTGCGGCGTCTGTTGCGCGCCGCCGATCGCGTCACCGGCGTCGAGCTCGACGACGCCGAAGTCGCCGGCAACATCGTCGTCAACGCGGCGGGCCCCTGGGCAAAGCCGCTGGCCGAGAGCGTGGGGCTCGACCTGCCGCTGCGGACCGTGCGCGAGCAGGACACGGTCTGGCAGGTCCCGGCGGGACGCACGATCCCGAAGACATCGATCTCGATGGGCGTCGATGCCTGCTATTTCCGTCCGCTCGGGCAAGGCCGCTTCATCATCGGGCGCGGCTTTCCGAAGGAGTATTTCGACGTCGATCCCTATAACTACAAGACGACCGCCGACGACGCCTTCATCAGCGACGTGCAGGCGCGCGTGGAGCACCGGTTGCCGGCCTTCTCCGGCATGAAGCTGCTTGAAGCCTATGCGGCGCTCTATGACGTGACGCCGGACTGGTATCCGGTCGTCGGACCCCGCGCGGAAATCGCGGGCTATGCGGATTTCTGCGGCGGCAGCGGACATGGCTTCAAAATTGCACCGGCAATCGGGCGGGAGCTTGCTGGCTGGCTGTTGACCGGAAAAACTGCCGACGACTTCCGTCAGTTCAGCCATGATCGCTTCGCGGCCGGGAACCTGTTCGTGCAATCCTTCGGCGGCAACAGAGGATAACAGACCCAAACCATGGCGCTCCTGGACATCAAAGGTCTGCGGCAGCGCTTCGGTGGGGTGGCGGCGCTCGACGGCGCGGATGTGTCGGTTGAGCAGGGGCGGATCACCGGCCTGATCGGACCGAACGGCGCCGGCAAGACGACCCTGTTCAACGCCGTCACCGGCGCGCTGCGGCCGGATAGCGGCACGGTCACGTTCGACGGCACCGACATCACCGGCTGGCGGCCGGATCGGCTCGCCGAGATCGGCCTCTCGCGCACATTCCAGATCGCGCGCGGCTTGGCCCAGCTCACCGTGATCGAGAACCTGATGCTGTACGGCAAGCGCCAGCAGGGCGAGACGTTCTGCGCCGCCGTGCTGCGCGGCAAGGCGGTGCGCGCGCGCGAGGAAGAGCTGCGGGGGCGCGCGATCGAGGTCGCGCGTGAGCTTGACATCATCCATGTCGGCGACAATCGCGCGATCGATCTCTCGGGCGGGCAGAAGAAGCTTTTGGAGCTCGGCCGCGCCCTGATGGCCGCGCCGAAGCTGATCATGCTCGACGAGCCCGCCGCCGGCATCAATCCGACGCTCGCCAAGAAGCTCGGCGAGCATATCCTCGCGCTGAAAGTGCGCGGCCTCACGTTCCTGATCGTCGAGCACAACATGGGGCTCGTTGCCGCGCTGTGCGACCACGTCGTGGTGCTGGCACAGGGCAAGCGGCTCGCGGAAGGGCGCTTTGCGGAATTGCGCGCCGACCGCCGCGTGCAGGACATCTACATGGGGCATCGGGCGTGAGGATTTCCCGTGCCGCGGGCTCGGTCTGCTCCCTCCCCCTGAAAGGGGGAGGGGTGGGGTGGGGGTCGCCTTTTTCTCGGACTCGCAGGACCCCCACCCGCCTCGCTTTGCTCGGCGACCTCCTCCTTTCAGGAGGAGGTAAACCGAGTATGCGGCGCCCTCGAACCACATTGCAGCCAATATGACCATGCTCTCGGTCACGAACGTCGTCGCCGGTTACGGCGCGCATGACGAGGTGCTCAAGGGCGTCGGCATGACAGTCGCGGAGCGCGAGCTCGTCGTGCTGATCGGGCCGAACGGCGCCGGCAAATCGACGCTGCTGAAATCGATCGCCGGTTTCCTCAAGCCGCGCGAGGGCGCGATCACGTTCGAAGGCAAGCCGATCGGCGGGCTCAAGCCCCGCGAGATCACGCGGCAAGGCATCGCCTTCGTGCCGCAGGAGGCGAACGTGTTCCCCTCGCTCAGCGTCGAAGCCAATCTGGAAGTAGGCGGCTATGTCGATCGCCGCGCCACAAAAGGGCGCATCCACGAAACCTTCGGACGTTTCCCGGTGCTCGCCGAGCGCCGCGCCCAGGAGGCGCGCACGCTCTCCGGCGGGCAGCGCCAGATGCTCGCGATGGCGATGGCCCTGATGGCGGCGCCGCGGCTGATGCTGCTGGATGAGCCGTCCGCCGGCCTGTCGCCGGCCGCCGCGCAGGAGCTGTTCGCGCTGATCAAGGGCCTGCACGCCGCTGGTATGACGATTGTTATGGTCGAGCAGAACGCGCTCGACGCACTGGAGATTGCGGATCGCGGCTACCTGCTGGTCGACGGGTCCAATGCACGCGAGGGCCGCGCCAGCGCCCTGGCAGCCGATGCCGAGGTGCGGCACGCGTTCCTTGGAGGCTGATCGCTGCTATCATCCGGGCAATACCAGAACAGGGGGAATTCATGTCTCGATTGATCACGCGCCGCGGCGCGCTTCTCACCGGCGCCGCCACCATCGCCGCGCCGTTCGTCATCACGTCGCCGGGCTTCGGCCAGACCGGGCCCATCAAGATCGCCGGGCTTGTCTCGCTCACCGGTTCGGGCTCGCCGTTCGGCCCGAACAGCCGCGTCGCGCATCAGGCCGTCGTCGACCAGGTGAATGCGGCCGGCGGCCTGCTCGGCCGCAAGATCGAGTATCTCGCCGAGGACGACCAGACCAACGCCGAAGCGGGCGTGCGCGCCACGCGCAAGCTGATCGACGTCGACAAGGTCTCGGCGATCATGAGCGTGTGGGCGTCGGCGGTCGGCAGCGCCGTCGTCCCGCTGTGCTGGGAGAACAAGGTGATGTTGCTCGGCATCTCGGCGGCCGATTCGATCGCGCTCTTGCCGCACCAAGGCTACTTCGTGCGCACGCAGCCGCACACGGAGCTGCAGGGCAAGGAGTTCGCCCGCTTCGCGCTGGCTCAAGGCGCCAAGAACCTCTACCTCATCATGCCGCAGACGCCGTTCACCGAGACGGTGTTCAAGGCGATCCGCGACACCGTCGAGCCGAAGGGCGTGAAGGTCCAGAGCACCATCATCGACGGCAAGAAGACCTCGTTCCGCTCCGAGATCGACGAGATGGTGCGCGCGACCCCCGACCTCTTCATGATGGGCGGCTACCAGGCCGAGAACATCGTGATGGCGAAGGACCTGTTCCGCGCGAACTTCAAGGGCAAGGTCATGGGCTTCGCCTACGGCATGACGGCGGCCTTCATCGACGGCGCCGGCAAGGATGCCGCCGAAGGCATGTACGCCGTCGCCGAGCCCTCGCCCGCGGGCGGTTCGTCGGCCTATGCGGCGCTCAAGGCGCTGGTGAAGCGCGACACGCTCGATACTTACATTTGCCAAGCCTACGACCACGCCAATCTCGTGATCCTCTCGATGGCGAAGGGCAAGGACGCGAGCGGCACCGGCGTGCGCGACAACATCCGCAAGATCGCGAACAACGACAGCGCCATGAAGGTCGACAACGCGCTCGACGGGCTGAAGGCTCTCGCCGACGGCAAGGAGATCAAATACGCGGGCGCATCGGGCCCCTGTAAATTCAGCGACATCGGCAACATCATCGAGGTCGCGTTCCGAACCACGCAGATCAAGGACGGCAAGCTGGTCGAGGTGAAGATCTGACGTGCTGGAAAAGACGCTCCAGCTTTCGCTCAACGGCCTGATGGCGGGCGCCGTGCTGGCGGTGCCCGCCATTGGTTTGACGATGATCTACGCGGTGCTGCGCTTCGTGAATTTCTCGGTCGCAGCCCACATGGCGGTCGGCGCCTATGCGGGCTACATGCTCAATGCGTGGCTCAAGTTCTCGGCATGGCTCGCCGTGGTCGGCGCATTCGTGGCCGCCGGCGCGGCCGGGATCGCGTCCGATCATGTCGCGTTGCGTCCCCTGCGCGGCTACAGCGCGCTGACGATCGCGATCGCCTCGATCGCGCTCAACCTGATGATCGAGAGCACGATCCGCTTCTTCTTCGGCGGGAGCCCACGCGACTACGCCATTCCGCTGCGGCGTGACTGGACGTTCGGCTTTCTCCACGTCGGCCCGCAGCAGGTCGAGAACGCCGCGATCGCGCTGATCGCGATGGCGCTCCTGTTCGTGTTCATGATGCTGACCATCACCGGCAAGGCGATGCGCGCCGTGGCCGACAACCCAATGCTGGCGGATTCAAAGGGCATCGACCCCGACCGGATGGCGCGGCTCGCCGTCGGGATCGGCATGGGCCTTGCTGGCATCGGCGGCATGCTGGTGGGGCTCGACACCTCGATCGATCCGCTGGTCGGCTTCCGGGCGATCCTCTCGGTATTCGCCGCGGCAGTGGTCGGCGGGCTCGGCAGCGTACCGGGCGCGGTGATCGGCGGCCTTGCGATCGGGCTGTCGGAGGAATTGTCGCTGCTCGCGCTGCCCGCGACCTACAAATCCGCGATCGGGTTCCTGGCGATCCTCGTTGTCCTCACGTTTCGCCCGCGCGGGCTCCTCGGGGCGAAAACCGCATGAGGCCGCGATGACCAGCTATCTCATCGCGATGGCGACGTTTGCTTCGATCTACGCGATCCTCGCGCTCGGCCTCAACGTGATGTGGGGCATGGCCGGCATGGTCAATCTCGGCATCGTCGGCTTCTACGCCTTCGGCGCCTATATCTCGGCGCTGCTGACCGTGAACGCGCACGCGCCGATCGCGCTCGGCTTCCTCGCCGCCATGATCGGCACAGCCGCGATGGGCGCACTCGTGACGCTCGGGATCATGCGCCTGCGCGACGACTATCTGGCGATCGTCACGCTCGGTTTCGCCGAGGTCGTCCGCATCGTCGCCGAGAACGAGATCTGGCTCACGCGCGGCACCGACGGCATTTCGGGCATCCCGCAGCCGCTCAAGCACCTGCTCGGTGCCGACTTCAACCTCGCCTATCTGATCTTCTGCCTCGTCATCGTGGCGCTCACGTTGTTCGTTCTCGAACGCGTGCGCACTTCTCCATTTGGCCGCGTGCTGCGCGCGATCCGCGAGGACGCGCAGGTCGCGGCCTTCGCCGGCAAGGACGTGCTGAAGTTCAAGGTCAAGGCGTTCGCGCTCGGCGGCGCGCTGGCGGGCCTCGCGGGCGCGCTCTATGCGCATTACACAAGCTACATCGTGCCGGAAATCTATGTGCCGCTGCTCACGATCTACATCTTCCTGGCGCTCACCGCCGGCGGCATCGGCAACAATTTCGGCGCGGTGATCGGCGCGTTCGTGGTAGTGTTCTTTCTGGAATCCACGCGCTTCCTGATCGGCGTCGTTCCGTGGCTCTCGGCCGAGCAGCTTGCTGCGCTGCGCGAATTCCTGGTCGGACTCGGGCTTCTGCTGGTGCTGTACGCCCGCCCGCGCGGGCTGATGCCTGAGCCGCTGCCGAGGCTGGCCGGGCCATCGTGAGCTACTTCCTCCCCCGCTCGATCGCCTCCGTGATCAGCCGCTTCGCCTCCGCGGCGTCGCCCCAGCCGATCACCTTCACCCACTTGCCGGGCTCGAGGTCCTTGTAGTGCTCGAAGAAGTGCTGGATCTGCTGCAGTGTGATCTCGGGCATGTCGGTGTAATTCATGACGTGCTCATAGCGCTTGGTGAGCTTCGGCACCGGCACCGCAATGATCTTCTCGTCGCCGCCGGCTTCGTCGTCCATCTTGAGCACGCCGATCGGTCGCGCGTTGATGACCGCGCCGGGGAAGATCGGCCGTGTATTGGCGACCAGCACATCGATCGGATCGCCATCATCGGAGAGCGTGTGCGGCACGAAACCGTAATTGCCCGGATAGCGCATCGGCGTGTGCAGGAAACGGTCGACCACTAGCGTTCCGGCGGCCTTGTCCATCTCGTATTTGATCGGCTCGCCGCCGATCGGCACCTCGATGATGACGTTCACGTCGTCGGGCGGATTGTGGCCGATCGCGATGGCGTCGATGCGCATGGCTTGCTCCGCGTGCTGGCGAATCGATCCTACAGGCGGATGCGTGCCGCCGCACGTCCCGCGATGCGGCCGAGCACGGTCGCGGTCAACAATCCGTTGCCGGAGAGATAGCCGGCGGCGGTATCGCCCGATACGCCGGCTGCGGCGCCACCCGCCGCGAACAGATTGGGGAACGCGCTGCCGTCCTCCCGCAGCACGCGCGCGTGCGCGTCGACCGCGAGGCCACCCTGCGTGTGGAACAGCGCGCCGGTGACCTTGATGGCGCGATAGGGCGGGGCGAGTCGCTTTGCGGGATCGAACGCGCGACCGAAACGGTCTTCGCCGGAAAACCGATCGATCTCGCTACGCAGCGCCTCTGCCGGAACCGCGATGGCGGTCGCCAGATCGTCGATCGTGTCCGCCGCGATGACCGCGCCGGCGTTCTCGGCATCGCGGAAATCCTGGAACTGGCGCGCGACCGCGGCGATGCGCTCATCGAAGATGTCGAACGCGATTCCGCCCGGCTGAGCCAGCACCCGCGCCGCATGCTCCGAATAGCCCAACGCCTCGTTTGCGAAGCGCCGGCCATCGCGGTTCACCTGAAATCCGCCCTCCATGATCACGGCCCAGGTGATCAGGATATTGTGCGGCGTTGCGACCGAGCCGTGCCCCTGATAGCCGGAGAGGTGCGTGAGGCGGGCGCCGAGCGCGCCGCCCCAGGCGACCGCATCGCCGCGATTGCCGGCGTGGCCGAAATAAAGCGCGTCCGCCATCTCCGGAATGAAACGCCGCACCAGCGCGGGTGCCCCGCCATAGCCGTTGCAGCCAAGCACCAGCGCGCCGCATCCGATCCGCTCGATGGCGTCGCCGCGCCTTGCCTCGACGCCACGAACGCGCCCGTCGCCGTCGGCGAACAACGTCTCGGCGATCGCGCCGCACAGGATCGGGATGCTGCGCGTCTCGACCGCCGACCGCAGCCGGTCGATCAGCTCCGCGCCGGTTCGGCTCGGCAGCCCATGCATGCGCAGCGCCGAATGGCCCGGATAATTGAAATTCGTGATGACGTCGAAGGGCAGGGCGTAGGCATCTGTAATACCAACCCGCCGATTGG
>PLJS01000227.1 GCA_003140315.1 Hyphomicrobiales bacterium | reverse complement strand
GTCTGCGGGATGCCCTGCCAGACCAGGAACAGCGTGTAGACGATGCAGATCGGCAAGAGGATGTAGAGCGTGCAGCGCGTGATATCGACCCAGAAATTGCCGACTGTCCGCATCGATGCGCGCGCAAAGCCGCGGATCAGCGCGATCGCGAGCACGATGCCGGTCGCGGCCGACAGGAAGTTCTGGTGCGTCAGGCCGAGCATCTGCACCAGATAGGACAGCGTGCTTTCGCCGCCGTAGTTCTGCCAGTTGGTGTTGGTGATGAAACTGATAGCGGTATTGAAAGAAAGATCGGGCGCGACCGCCGACTGTTCCGCTGGATTGAACGGCAGCAGGGCCTGGACGCGCATCAGCGCGTAAAGAATGAGGAAGCCGCCGACATGGAAGAACAGCATGGCGACCGTGTATGTGAGCCAATGCTGCTCGCGCTTTTCGTCGACGCCGCCCGCGGCGTAAAGCACCGCCTCGACCGGCCGAAGAACCGGCGACAGGAATGTGCGCTCGCCGTTGAAGACGCGCGTCATATACCAGCCGAGCGGCGGCACCAGCGCGGCGACGATCGCGCAATAAAGGATGATCTGAATCCAGCCGATGACGGTCATGGCATGCCTCTCAGAAGCGCTCGGGCCGCAGCAGAGCGTAGGTGAGGTAGAACAGCAGCCCTGCGGTCACGAGGGCGGCGAGCGAATAGTCGAAAATCATGGAAACCTCCTCACAGCCGATCGCAGGCGTAGGCGTACCCCACCGACACCGCGAAAAGGCCCAGCCCGATGGCCAGCATGATCAAGTCCAACATAGGGATGTTCCTTGCTGCAGTTCAGTACCGCGCACTAGACACTTTCACCGATGCACTATTTTGACGTGCATCAGGCATACAAAGGCTTTTCTCGCGATTTGCGAGCGCGCGCCACCTGGCACTGAACGTCATATGTTTTCGAGACAGAGAAGAAGCCTATGATATAGGAATCTCATATAGATTCTGACGGTCGGTCGACCTACGAATGCAGCCAAATCGCAATTTTCTGCAAGTTCGCAAATACTTAGAGGCTTTTAAAGCCACGCGTCAGGCCAGATCATTCGGAAACGAGGTGACCGCGCTTGCTTAAATTTCGTGTTCATCATGCCGCTGTGCGACAGCGTTGGTTCTGCTTCTCACGCCACTTCGGGCCAGGCCCGCGTATGTAGTGCGCCTCGGGCCGATACCTAGCATGATGGCCAAGCACCCGCACCCGCAATGACCTTAGGATCAACGCTCCTGCTTCCATGACGAGCGAGACGAGAGATGCATTGAGAACTGGGTATCGAAGGTTCATGTGAGTTCTCCCAACGGCCCAATGTAAGGGAGAGGAGTATAAACATTCGAGATGGCATGACTCTCGTTATTATAAATGAGATCACTATGTCTGATCGCAGCGACCATGACAGCGATCGAGGCGCTTAGTGACACGCGTCTCTGCGAGTTCCAATTGCTCGTTCACTTATGACAATACACTCGAATTCTTATGCCCTCTATATAAGATCTCGTTTCTGCGCCTCTCGTTTCCGTATGGCTTTTGGCCCCATCTTACGCGTGCGGTTACGTAGGACCGCTTGTTCCCGTGAGATCGTGTCATGCTGTTCAATCCGAAACACGACAACCGGCTTTACCGGCTGACGGAGGAGCTGCGGCTTGCGTCGGCGCCCACGTCTGACCTCGTCGCTCATGTCATTGCGAACGCCTGCACGAGGATTCCAGTGCTGAGTAAAGCGGGGAAGGCTCCCAGGATCGATCAACTGATCGCAGTCGGCGCCTGGAGTGACGCGGCGCTTGCTTTGATTGAGCTCGAACTACCCGCATGGAAGCTCCGGCGCCTCGTCTATGAGGATGGCGAGTGGCTCTGCTCCCTTTCCCGCGAGCCGAAAATTCCTCTGGCGCTCGACGACACCGCGGACGCGAGTCACGAGGTGCTGCCCCTGGCACTCCTCAGCGCGTTTGTTGAAGCGCGCAGCCAGCGTAGCGATGAGCGTGAAACCAGCTCGCCAAGAGTGTCGCGGGTCCTGCCGACGTCGACTAACACGATCTGTTGTGACAACTTCTACTAGGCGCACCACAGAATTCGCATGACTTGCGAGAGATCAGCGTATCGAGCCGCGTCATCAATAAGGTTGAGTCACCCGACTCTCCCCGCCGTAACCTATGATCGGTACGGCACTGTACAGGACGATGGGCGTCGGCTCGAATGCTTCGATAGCGTCTTTCGCAAGATTTCACCTCATTCAACAAAAGTAGTCGCCAATGATTTTCAGCGACGTCAATGAGGTGGCGAATCAGTCTGGCCCATCACGAGCGGAACTTGCCGAGATGATTGCTTGACCGGGAGCTGAGTTGTACTCGCCACATAACGGAAGTAACTCAGAGCATTAATGCCAAATACCCCTAACATCCGACGCGAGCTTGGGTCAGCATATGTCCTGGCACGCTTCCTTCTGCGGATGCTAATCTTGACCGTTTTTTCGACGCTCGGCAGTCGGAGTTTCGGAACGACCCTTGAGAACATGCTTCTTATGGCGGCGCTCTACTGCGTTTTCGCAGCAGCGGTCCGGCGCGAGGCGCCTTTCGGCACGGTGCTGACGCATCTTGATGAGGCGGCCGTATACGCCGTTGTTGCCCGACTAGTCTCTTGGGTTTTGTAGTTCGAAGTATTAGTACGCGAATATCAGTCAAGTGACGTCAGCGTCGAACCAGCGCCAGCCCTCTTATATCGCCTTTATGAGAAGGGCTGTCGCCCCGTCTCGAATTCATATGCGGTCCTCAGCACATTAGCGGCACGGGTCACTTGATCCGTGCCGGTAGCAAGCAACTCCGAAATCACTCGCCGCCGGTCAATTCGCGCCGACCATACGTCGCTAGTTGGTTCTGCGCAGTACCGCCGCTGATAGATTCGGAGGATTTCGATGAACGCCGTCCTTCATGCTGCTGCTTTGGGTGCGACCAGATTACTCGCAAAAACCAAGACGCTGGTCATGTCCTTCGTTCGCGCCGTGATCGAGGCAAGGATGCGCAGGGTTCAATACGAGCTTCAATTCCAGCGTAGCTTCGATGCGTATCGGGAAGGCAAAGACATTCCCCCGCGGATCGAGATTTGAGATCCGGCTCGTAGTCCGGAGCTCAAACACCGCGCGCTAAGTCGCTAAATAGCATGGAGGCTAACATGACGATGATGACGCACGCTCACAACCCTCACTTGCTGCGGGATCACAGCAGCAGCGCTACCGACGTCTCCGACGCGTCGCACCTGGTGATGATAAAGCGGTTCGCCAGATTCGCGCTGACGCTCATGCTATTTGCCGTCGCTTTAATCACGGTCATGGCCATCAGGGTGGTGGCGTGGTTTCCGCCTTTCTATCACTAACGCCAACGCGCCGCTGGCCAGCAACCAGTGGCGCTCCTTCCCCCAGTCAAGGAGAACGTGTTGTGGGCCAAGCTGAGCCTCCCTCGTCGAGCACGCCGCTTTTCTATATTGGCAGAAACAGTAACGGTCATTGGGTTGTCCAAGACCAGAGGCATCTTTGCGGCGGTCTGTTTGTCGACCGCGCAACAGCACTAAAGTTTGCCCTTTTCGAGAACGGCCATAGGCCTCAAGCGGTAGTGATGGTTCCCGGCCTACTTGAGCTCGGTACGGGCGTAAGTCCGAGCGTCGTTCATCAACCGGCCGTCAACATCGACCCTCCGCGCCAGCGGCGAGCAGCTTGAGGCATCTCGCGTTTTACCAGCCAGTCATTTTCCCGGGACGGCGTATGACAAAGACCAATCCTATTTCCTCAGACGAGCGAATCGTCGACGCGATGATCCAGCTCGCGCGGGCTACAAAAACGCAGCGAATGATTGTCGCAGGCTCCGACAGCTCCGAGATCTTCCTGGAGCTACATCGGCGGGGGTACACGAATGTCACAACCACAAAAACAAGCCGCGCTCCCTGCGGCCAGTACGAAGTTGCTTTTGTAGCCTCTGGCGGGGACACGCTCGAAACGCTTGATGCGACCCTCGACCGGCTTGTGCACTTCTTGAGCATCAGTGGGATCCTAGTCGTATGGGTAGGCCCTCACGAGCGTATGCCGGACCGAAAGCTTAGAATTGCGCTTGGCAAATTAGGCTTTCGCATTGAGTCGGGCATTGTCTGTGAAAATGGCGTGGCCATTGCAGCCCGAAGGCTTGAGTCCCGCCCCATTGCCAAGGCTGCGTGAGGCAAAGACGATGACGACCATCGGCCGGCACGTTTCAAAGTTATCGGGCTACGTGCCCGCACTTCCGACACCGTTCGACAATGACGACAACATTGACGGTGACGCGTTCGAGCAGCTCTGCGACCGCCAACTTCGTCAGGGCGCCACGGCCCTGGTCGTTTGTGGGACCACCGGCGAAGCGCCAACGCTCAGCTCCACCGAACATGGTGCGCTCATCCGCATCGCAGTCGGCGTCGCACACGGCCGAATACCGGTGATCGCCGGTGCCGGCTCGAATTCAACGGCGCACGCTGTTGAACTGACAAGAGACGCAGAAGCAGCAGGCGCCAACGCCATCTTGTCAGTCGTGCCGTACTACAACAGACCTACTCAGGCAGGCATGTACGCGCATTTCCGCGCTATCATGCAATCGACGGGGCTGCCGATCATTCTTTATGACGTGCCGTCCCGAACGGCATGCGGTCTGGCCGACGAAACGGTTGGCCGACTCGCCGAGTTACCGCAGTTCATCGGACTCAAGGATGCAACAGGCGACATTACGCGGCCGGCGCGACTGAAGTCGCTTGTCGGGTCCGAGTTCAGACTGCTCTCTGGTGACGATGCGACGGTGCTGCCGTTCCTCGCCCAGGGTGGTCACGGATGCATTTCGGTCACGTCCAACCTCGTGCCCGGATTGTGCCGAAGCATGTACTTGGCTTATAAGCAGGGGGAAGTCGCCAGAGCACAACGACTGTCGGTCCCGATAACGCGGCTGACCAACGTGCTCTTTCGTGAGAGCAATCCCGTCCCGCTGAAATACGCGCTGGGCCTGCTCGACCTTATGACGCACAAGGTACGCTTGCCGTTGGTTGAGCTGACCAACGACACCAAAATTGAAGTCGCGGCCGCAGTTGAGGAAGTGTGCGATGGTTATGCGGAATACTTGGTCGATGCCCCGCGCGAACGCTGGCGTGCCAATCGCGGCGCTGCGCGCTGATCCCGCAACAGTCTCGCGCGCGTTCGCCGTCGAAAAGAGCTTTATGGGTGACACGGCTCCGAGGCAACAGCTAGCCGTGCTAGACTGAGTCTATCAGACGTCAGCCAAGCTTTGGCCATTCCTCTCGCCCTTTGCTTCCAAGCCGATAGCCAATGCCAGACTCCGTTGCGATGATGCGCGGCCCGCCGGGGTCGGGTTCGATCTTCTGCCGCAGCTTGCGCATCAATATCCGCAAATATTGAATGTTAACCGTATGAGCGCCCCAAATTTCCTTCAACAACTGTTGGTGTGTGACTACGAGACCCGCGTGAGAGGCCAGAAAATGCAAGAGGCTATATTCCTTACGGGTCAGTTGAATGCGTCTCCCTTCGAGGAAGACAACGCGAGATACGAGGTCAATCGACAACGGCCCCACATTAACGACAGGATCCTTATTCGAGCTTCGGAAGTAACGCCGCAGCGCCGCGTCGCCTCGTGCAAGCAATTCGGCAATTCCGAATGGCTTAACGACATAGTCGTCTGCCCCCAGTTTCAGTACGCGTACTTTTTCCTGTTCGCCGGATTCGATCGAGAGAATAATGATCGGAACATTCGAAAATGAGCGAATCCGTTCAAGCACCTCGGCGCCGTCGAGGTCCGGCAACCCCAAATCGAGAACAATTAAATCTGGCGTTTTAATTGTTGCGGCCTTGAGTCCGGCTGTGGCATTTTCCGCCTCGATCACCGAAAAGCCTTCGAGCTCAAATCCTGCCCGAATGAAGCGCCGTATTTGAGGCTCATCGTCGATGACCAGTACCACCCTCGCAGACCTATTCATCGAACGCATTTGCAGCCTCAGGTACATCACTTGCGGCCGCAGGCAGACGGAGCGTCACGGTTGTCCCGAGATCGAGGCCTTGGCTTGTGGCGTTAACAGTTCCGCCGTTTGCCGCCACTAAGGTGCTGGCAACCCAAAGACCTAAGCCTGAACCAGACGAGCCGACTGCATGGCGCTGGCCTCGAAATGAGCGCCGACCGAATTGCATCTTTTCATCCGAAGTTAGGCCCGCGCCCTTGTCGGTGACGGACAAGACAACCTGACCTTGCTCAAAACGAGCGGTGACGGTAACCGGCGATCCAGCCGGAGAATACTTGGCGGCGTTATCAAGAACTTGCTCGAGTGCTTGCTCTACGAGCGCGGAATCCACTTTGAGCAGCGGAAGATCGGGTGCGAGATCAAGATGGACAGAGTGATGGGCCAGCCGGCGGCCCTTCTGATTGACTGCCGCGTGCACAATGTCCACCGGATCAGTCCATTCCAAACGCGGCCTAACTCCATTCGCGGTGATTCTAGTCGCATCGAGGAGATTGTGGATGTCCGCGTCTAGCTGGCCGGCTTGGTTGTGAATTGCCTCGACAAGTGCATGCGATCGGGCGTCGTTTAGAATTGCGGGTATCTGAGCAAGAACGCTCGCGCTGCCGATGATCGATGCCAGCGGCGTGCGCAGTTCGTGGGACACATTGCCAACGAGCGCGTCTCTCAACATGTCCGCTTGATATTTCACGCGAGCCTGTTCAATGGCCTCAGCAACCTTGAGGCGCGCCAGGGTCTTCGACGCCTGCTCAAGCATCGCGTCAACACGATAGGCGACGCCTTCAATTTCCTCCCTCGCACTATCGCCCAGGTCGACCGCAATTGCGCGATAACCCAGAGCTTCTGGCGAGACCACCCTGATGAGCCACGCCCCCAGCTTGGAGGCATCAAGAATCACGCACGTCTTGGGCTCGACATTGGTTTCGATCAATTCGAAGATTCTCTGCCTTATCTGTTCTGGAATTTCGCCGTGCTTGGAAAATTCATCGTCGTAACCTTGAGGCGAACTGGCAATGAGGGCGGCGTGATAGCCAAGTGTGTTGGAGAGGTAGTCCTGAATCGCAAAGACGAGTTCAGAGCTCGTGAAACACGTGGCCAATCGTTGGGAGAATGCGTAGAGATCGCGGATTTCTGCTTCGCGGAGGCGCAAGTTGTCGGCCTCCGTCTTTAGACGCGAAGCGAGATCACTCGTAACAACCGCGACGACAAGAACAATGATCAAATCTATCACATGCTGCGGATCATCGATCCACAGGCTGAACAGCGGTGGATAGAAGAAAAAATCCGCCGCTACCGCGCCAGCCACAGCCGCCGTGACCGCCGGAAGAGTTCCCCACCTCGTTGCCGCCAGCACGACCGGCAACAGATAGAAGAGAGGAACCAGATTGAGCGGAACGAAGTAGTTGACGGGAAAAAGGCAGGCCGTGGCTAGGCTGACAAATCCCAAGGACGACAACACCGGGACGACGTTGGCCTTCGCAAAGTCGATGAATCGAGCCCTTTCCCAAGATCGAACGCCCCTGATGTGATCATCTGGGAAAATCCGCTTCGGTTCGGGCCGGTATTGGGCGTTTGGCACGCGGGTTCGCTCATTGGGGTGGGCCCATTTCGGCAGGATTCAATACCGGCACCGGCGACACGATTGTCGAACACGCAACTCTTCACCAGAACCACATAGGAATTCGAGAGGGATTCCAGCTTCTGGAAATAGGAAAGCCATAGCGAATTCCAAGCGGATTATTCCTCATCCGTCAGTTATCCGGGACGCGCGCAACCGCTCGAGATCGCTCCCGAGCTATTGGCGGACTCGAAGGGGCTATCCGCCGTGAGGCACTCGATCACGATCGCGCCTCTCGCAAACGGTCATTGCTGGTCGTTCCTCCTCGGTGCTGGCCACAGCGATGCCTTCGGACCCCCGTAAGGGAAATATTCGGGGGTTGGGCTCGGGGAACCCTTGCCATTCATGTCTGCGCTGCAGCCGGCGAGCGTCGCCAGCGCGATCAACGCAGCCATGCTGGTGAAAACCACGCGCCCTATGTGAAGTCGTACCGACATGATGAAGCAACCTTTGTTTACCACCGGCATTTCATGGATGCGCGGGTCACCGCGCATCCTCTTTTCTCACCGCGACACCGGTCCAAATCGAACGCGTCAGAAGTGCACGATGACATCCATGGCACCGACAACCGCGGTGCTCTTGTTTGGCGCGATTCCCGCGTTGAAATTGCCGTTGAAGGCGGGAGCGTCGATCGAGTGATAAACCGTCACCTCGGGGCGCATCTCGATCTGTGGCGAGAACCAGTGCTGCAAGCCGAACCCTACATCCACGTAACGACTCTTCGTGCCGGTGCGTTGACCCTCCATGTCGTCGTACCATTCAAGCCGAAGCGAGAAGTTATTCAGCTTGTTGGGTGAATAGTTGATGTAGGTCAGGAAGGTCTGAACCTCGGCGGTGCAGGTGACAGCCATAGGATCAGCGCATTGCGCCAAATTGGGTGAATTGAACGGGAGGCGCGCGGGCGAGAATGGATATCCGCCGTTTGCGACGATACCCAGAGGATCGGTGGCATTCAGCACGTTCTTCTGGAACAGATGATATGTCTCGAACGAGAAGTGCCAGTGCTCGTCGATCTTGTGATAGTAGGTCAGGCCGAACCATTGGAGGTTATTGTAGCCCCAGACGCCGCTGTTGATGGCATCGGCCACCACGTAGAAGCTGTCATTGCCGCTGTCGCTCGTCCAGCGTACACCGACTGTCACTGAGGGTATGGCGCCCGGGTCGAGCGGCATCGTCGCGCCTGGATAGACGGGGTTGGGGAATGGGTTGGCGACCGTTTGTTTCCAGTTCCAGGGCGCGGTGTCACTGCCGATCCCAACACCCAACTGGAAGATCCAGTTCTTGGTAACGGCCAGCGTCGTCTGGATGCCGGTGTTGGTGTAGTTGTCGAACGTATAGGTCAGCGAGTGGGTGTACATGTAGTTATTCGGCGCGAGCTGCGCCTCGATGTCCGGGACCGAGATGAATCGGCCGACGCGGATGAGGAGTCCTTCCATGACCCACGGGATAAACACCTCTCCGTAAACCATCGGCATATCGAAGCCGTTGACTTGGTTGTGGACCAGCAACTGGTTGCTGAAAATGCCGAACGCAGTCGTGTAGCGGTAGTTCTCGCCATAAATTCCGGAGACGCGGAAGCCCCAGTCGATATGGTCCTTCTGCACGGTATCCGGCAGGCGCTCGATGTAGACCACCCCTTGATCGAGCTGGACGGTATTCGGCGTGTAGTCGTAGGCCGCCGGCCAGTTGCCGCCCGGCCTTGTCTTGTTGGTGCTGATGTTGCCGCCGGCTTCCACCCAACCATAGACTTGAATGTGGGCGTCGCTCATTGCCCTGCCGAGGCCGGTGTTGGCGATCGCCACCATTAAGGGGCTATCCACCGAATTGGGCCTGGTCACGCCGATCGTCGTCGCGCCACCATACGGCCACTCGGTAAACGGCATCGGCGGAACAGATTGCGGCGTCGCCGGCCAGTCAGCGCGGCGGGATGGGGGTGCCTTCGGATCGGACGGCGCTCCATCTCTGCCCCATTCAAGCTGGTAGTAGCGGAAGAAGCGTGTGATTGGATCGTCACCAAGATACGTGTCGAGACAAGCGTATCTGACATAAGGATCGCAAGCGTAACCGTACGGCGCCTTCACTGGCAGCTCGGCCGCGTTGGAAATGTTGAGCGGAGCGATCGCAAGCAGCGAGACGCCCGCCAAAAGCAGCTTCTTCATGATCCAGCCCCACTTTGTATAGCCCTTCGAAATCGCGAATTTGATTCGCGCGCTCGCGGCCTTCCAAATGCCCACACGGTGATGCTAAGAGGGCTGGTCAAATAAAAGCGATATGCTTCGCGTGGCGTTTGCATATAGAAATAATAGCCAAATATGCCGAACCGCGATTAACCGCCCATGTATTCATCACTTGCACGCTGTGATGCTCAGGCGGGTGGCAAAGAAGACGGTCACTTAGGGATTTTCTTTGTGAGTGTTGCGGATGCGCATCACTCGCACTGCGTTCCCATGATCGATCAGGTGTGGACGTGTGCCACGGTGGCGAGCCGAAGTGCGAGTTCAGTATATTTTTTTGCTACGAAAACCGCTTTGTTCCAACCTTGAATCTATATGACCTAGTATCTACAGTCGCTGTGCACAAACTCTTGTTCAGCGCTTCCGAAATTCACGATGAAGCTGCTTGCCGACAATCTTGCTGATCCCGCGCTGGCTGAGTATGCCCGGCGACGCCGAAACATAGATTTTAGTTTTATACCGAAAGAGCTGGCGGAAAAATGCCGCCGACTGATCGAGAGCTATCATGAGATGCACGGTCATGCGTGCTTACCCGACATGTTGTGGCACTGCGGTGCGCAAGACCTGATTGAGGGTCACCGTGACTTTAATCATGTTTTCAAGAACGCATCCAAGACAAGGTACGCCAAGAGGGCAAATGATAGCTTCGTCCTTATAGCGACTGCCATAACGTCAATCGAGGTGCTAAGTCGCGATTTTGCCGGATGGGGCGATAGATTTCCGATAGCGAAGTACAAGGCGGACGAGATTGTCGTTGAGTTTCTATCAAGACCGCGCGTTTGGTTAGTCGATATGTATCTGTATCCTCAGCGCCATATCCACCCTGCTTTCATCAATCCGCTTGCTCCGCCAGACGAGCCCGAAAGAACCTCGTCGGGGAAGGATCGGTCCAGATGAGATGTCATCAACGATAATAGCACGGTCGCAAGTTCGCGACCGAATCCGACTCTCATCACTCTGCTTTGGCGTCCAGGACTGTCGGGGATTCGGAGCCGAGCTCCCGCCGAACCCGAAAACGAGACGCCGAACTCTACCAACGAACGTAGCGATGAGCGCCGACCTCCAGTTACGGCATAATTCGTTCGCCGTCTAAATCGTTTGGATTCTGCGTGCGGGCGTCGCTTTTGGCATGCGAGTTGCTGGAATTGAGTGACCGATCGGCGCCTAGTAATGCAGATGCGAGCAACGATGAATAACGATGGTGTTGCATTGCTCGTCACGAGACCGCGTACCGTATTGTATTTTTTGGCGTCAGAGCGTGTCAGCCGCGAATACGTTCACGGAGCCCTTGCCGCAAGGCCGCGGGTCGCGCTTGGCAGAACCAACCTTCGCGCGGTTAGCGGGGTTTCGTAATGCGGCTGGTCGGGTTCTCATCGATCCGTGACAGGGCTATTGTCATAGTCCGTGCGGTGAAAACATATGGCAGCACGTCAGGTCGGCGAGCTATTCAGGCACTCTCCCTCGCCGTACTGACCGGTTGCGCCGTCGGACCGGATTTCAAGCAGCCGGACGCGCCGGACGTCAAAGGCTTCCTGTCGCAACGCGACGGTCCGCCGGGCGACGCCTTGGTGCCGGGCGCCGATGTCGCGGCGCGCTGGTGGGACGTGTTCCACTCGCCGGGCCTCAACAAGCTGATCGCGGACGGGATTGCGAACAATCCCGATCTCGCCGCCGCAGAAGCCGCCGTCCGCGTCGCGCAGGCGAACGCGCTCGCCCTGCGTGGTACATTGCTCCCGGTTGTCACCGCGGATTTTAACGCGATCCGCCAGAAGATCGCGGACCCGGTCTCGTCCGGTTTGGCCTCGGGAGCCGACATCTACAGCCTGCACACCGCGCAGGTCAGCGTTTCGTTCGTACCTGACGTGTTCGGCGGCACGCGGCGGCTGATCGAATCGGCGGACGCGCAGGCGGAGCAACAGGCCTTCCAGCGCGAAGGCGTCTACGTCACGCTCGCCACGAACATCGCGCTCGGTGCGATCCAGGAAGCTTCGCTACGCGGACAGATCGCCGCGACCCGGCGGCTCATTGAGATTCAGAACCAGTTGCTCACGATCCTGCGGCGCCAGAACGACCGCGGGCAAATCGCGCTTCCCGACGTGGTGGCGCAGGAGACGGCCGTCGCACAGGCGCGCCTCCTGCTCCCTCCTTTGGAGAAGCAGCTCGCGCAGCAGCGCAATCTGCTGGCGACGCTGACCGGGCGCTTTGCGAGCGAAGGGCTGCCGGTGGCGTTCGAGCTGCGATCCTTTCGACCCCCGAGAAGGTTACCGCTCAGCCTGCCGGCAGACCTCATCCGCCAGCGACCGGACGTTCGCGCCGCGGAAGCAAACCTGCACGCCGCCAACGCGCAGATCGGCGTCGCCATCGCCAATCGCCTGCCGCAGATCACGCTCACCGGCAATGTCGGCAGCACTGCGCAGTCGATCGGCCAGCTGTTCGCGCCGGGCACCGGCTTCTGGACGATCGCGGGCGACGCGGCGGCGACGGTGTTCGATGCTGGCAACCGCTATTACAAGCAAAGGTCTGCCGAGGAGGCGACCGCGCAGGCGGCCGCGCAATATCGCAGCACAGTGCTGACGGCGTTTCAGAACGTCGCCGACGTGCTGCGCGCACTGCAGGCCGACGCGCGCACGCTGAACGCTGCGATCGCGGCCGAAGCATCGGCCCAGCGCAGCATCGATCTCGTGCGCCGCCAGGTCGAGCAGGGGCAGGTGTCGAGCCCGGTGCTGCTCAACGCGCAGCAGGCCTATCTGCAGACGTCGCTCGCGCGCGTGCAGGCGCAGGCGGCGCGGTTCGCCGATGCGGTTGCGCTGTTCCAGGCGCTCGGCGGCGGATGGTGGAACCGACCTTCGCTCTCCCTCCAACACGAAGAAATGCTATAATCACGATGCCCATTCATGCCGCTGCGGCCTTCTTCACCTGGAAGAGTCTAATCGTTCTTGCGCTTTTGGTGCTCGTGGCCACTGCGCTGCTACTGGTGTGGTTGATCCCGCCACACAAAGAGGTGAGGGAGCGCATCGCCGAAGTGCCGCGCAATGTCGCACAATCGGACCAGGTCTTCTTTCCGACACCCGAGCAATGGGCGACGCTCACAGTCGAGCCCGTCCAACAGAAATTATTTCTCCCCGAGCTGGTGACTGAAGGAAAGATCGCGGTGGACGAGGATAGCTCGACGCCGATTTTCTCGCCCTATGCGGGCCGCGTCACCAAGCTGCTCGTCAAGCCCGGCAATACGGTCGCGCGCGGGCAGCCGCTGTTCGTGGTCGAGGCGACCGACATGGTCCAAGCGCAGACTGACTTCATTACTGCGTCGGCGGTGCTGAACAAATCGCGCTCGCAGCTCAACCTCGCGCAGGTTGTCGAAAAGCGATTGCATGGGCTTTACCTGGACAAGGCGATTGCGTTGAAAGACTGGCAGCAGGCGCAGGCGGACCTGAACGTGGCGCAGAATGACGTGCGTTCCGCCGAGACGGCGCTCGAATCAGTCCGCAATCGGCTACGCATCCTGGGCAAATCGGAAGACGAAATCAGCGCTCTGCAGGACACCGGCAAGATCAGCCCCGAAACATCGATCTCAGCCCCGATCGCCGGCACAATCGTGCAGCGTAAGGTCGGGCCCGGACAATATGTGGGTAGCGGCTCAACCGATCCAGTCTTTGTCATTGGTGATCTGTCGACCGTATGGCTCGTCGCTTACGTGCGAGAGGCGGAAGCGCCGGCGGTACACGTCGGACAGGCGCTCGGCTTCACGGTGCTCGCCTTCCCGGACCAAACCTTCGCGGCGAACGTTTTGTATGTGGCGACCGCGTTGGATCCGGTCACGCGGCGGCTCCTGGTGCGAGCGACCGTGCGAAATTCCAATGGTCTGCTCAAGCCCGAGATGTTCGCGAGCGTGACGATCATGACGGACGAAGGCGACACCGGGCTCGCGATCCCACGCGATGCGATCATCTACGAGGGCAGCACAGCGCACGTCTGGGTCGCGCGCGAGGACAAGGCGGTCGAAATCCGGCGAGTTAAGACAGGTCTGATCAGCGGCAACATGATCCAAATCGTCGAGGGCTTGCACGCCGGTGACAAGGTTATCACCAAAGGAAGCCTCTTCATCGACCGGCTAGCCACCGGCAGCTAGCCAATTGATGGTTGGAGCGAAGAAGCAACACCATGAATGCCGTAATCGCCTTCGCGCTGAAGAATCGTATTCTGGTCGTGGCCGCCTTCGTCCTGATGCTGGTCGGAGGCGTCTTTGCGTTCCGCCAGCTCAATATCGAGGCTTATCCGGACCCGACGCCACCCATGGTGGACGTCGTCACGCAAAGTCCCGGCCTCTCGGCCGAGGAGATGGAACGATACATTACCATTCCAATCGAGACGCAAACCGCAGGCCTGCGAAACCTTCAAACAATTCGCACCATCTCGCTTTACGGGCTCTCGGACGTGAAGCTGCAGTTTACGTTTGACTATACCTACGAAGAGGCTTTGCAGCAGGTCCTGAATCGGCTTTCACAGCTCCCAACTCTTCCCAATAATGCGCAACCGCAAATCTCACCGCTAAGCCCCATCGGAGAGGTCTATCGATACAAGCTTGCTGGACCGCCGGGCTACAGCGTGCTCGACCTCAAGACGCTCCAGGACTGGGTCTTGCAACGGCGTTTCCGCGCAGTTCCGGGCGTCATCGATGTGACGGGTTGGGGCGGCAAGACCAAGACGTTCGAGCTTCAGGTCGATTTCAACAAGCTCGCGGCCTACGGACTGACTCTGCCTCAAGTCCTCCAGACGCTGAGTAACAGCAATATCAACGTCGGCGGCAGCACGGTGAACATCGGCCCGCAATCCGCCGTCGTGCGCGGGGTCGGGCTGATCCGCTCGATCGACGACATCAGCAACACCATGCTGACCCAAAGCGGCGGAAATCCGGTTCTGGTGAAAGATGTCGCGTCGGTCACCATCACGCACAGGCCACGACTCGGCATCGCCGGAAGGGACGATGATGACGATATCGTCCAGGGCATTGTGCTGATGCGGCGCGGCGAGAAGAGCTCGCCGACGATCGAAGCGGTAAAGGCTGAAGTTGAGCGCATCAACGCCTCGACCATTCTCCCGCCCGGCGTTCGCATCGAGCGAATCTATGACCGACAGGAGTTGATCGACACGACTACGCATACCGTCCTGCACAACATGGTGTTCGGAATTGCGTTGATCATTCTGCTGCAATGGATTTTCCTCGGGAACCTCCGTAGCGCGCTGATCGTCGGGGCAACTATTCCATTCGCGTTGTTCTTCGCTGTCGGCATCATGGTGCTGCGCGGCGAATCGGCGAATCTGCTGTCGGTTGGGGCGATCGACTTCGGGTTGATCGTCGATGCGACCGTGATCATGGTGGAAAGCATCTTCTGGCAGTTGGCCCATCAAACCGGGCAACCGCCGCCGACAGACTCGGCGTTACGAGTCGATCCGAGCCTCCATTTCAGCGGCCAGCATCTTGCGATCTATCGCGGCGCCGCCGACGTCAATCGTTCCATATTCTTCGCCGCCGGCATCATTATCGCTGCGTTCATGCCGCTCTTCACGCTGAGCGGTGTCGAAGGTCATATCTTCGGTCCGATGGCGAAGACCTATGCCTACGCCTTGGCCGGAGGCATGCTTGCGACCTTCACGGTGACGCCGGCGCTCTGCGCGTTGCTATTGCCGGAACATGTCCAGGAGACCGAAACCTGGGCGGTACGCATGATGCATCGGCTTTACGCGCCGGCGCTAAGATTCGCTGTTGCCAAGCAGTATGTCGTCGTCATCGGAGCCATTGCGCTGCTCGTCGTCGCCGGCATCACCATACGGTCGCTCGGTCTCGAATTCTTGCCGAAGCTTGAGGAGGGCAACCTGTGGATTCGCGCGACCATGCCGACCACCATCTCGCTCGAGGAGGGCAACGGCTACGTCAACCGCATGCGCCAGGCGATCCGAAGTTTTCCGGAAGTGGAATCCGTGGTGTCGCAGCACGGCCGTCCGGACGATGGCACTGACGCGGCGGGCTTCTTCAACGCCGAGTTCTTTGCGCCGCTGAAGCCGTCGGACCAATGGCGATCCGGCCTCACCAAGGACGATTTAACTGCCCAAATCCTCGCCAAGCTTCAGAACGATTTTCCGGGCGTCGAGTTCAATTTCTCCCAATATCTCCAGGACAACGTTGCCGAAGCGGTCTCCGGGGTCAAAGGCGAGAACTCGATCAAACTGTTCGGCAACGATCTCAACACGCTCACCGATACCGCCAACAAGATCAAGGCCGTGCTCGCATCCGTGCAGGGTATCACCGATTTGGCAGTGTTTACCTCGCTCGGCCAGCCGACCGTGCAGATCGACATCGATCGCGCGCGGGCAGCCCGTTATGGCCTCACCCCGGGCGACATCAACACGACGATCCGTCTCGCCATCGGCGGCGACACGGCCGGCGACATGTATGAACCGGCGAGCGATCGGCATTTCCCGATTATCGTCCGCCTCGCGCCGCAGTTCCGACAGGACCCAGAGGCCATTCAGAATCTGCGGATCGGGATGCCGGGACCGAACGGCGTGACCCTGATCCCGCTCGGCGAAGTCGCGACGGTCAAGCTCGTATCAGGCGCATCCTATATCTATCGCGAGCAGCAGGAACGCTATCTGCCGATCAAGTTTAGTGTGCGCGATCGGGACCTTGGAAGCGCCATTTTGGAAGCACAGTCCAAGATCGCGGCGCAGGTGCGGATACCACCCGGCTCGCGGCTCGAATGGGTCGGAGAGTTCGGCAATCTTCAGGGTGCGATCGCTCGGCTGAAGGTCGTGGTGCCACTGAGCCTTGCCTTGATTGCCGTTTTGCTATGGATCAACTTCGGCTCCGTCATCGACACGTTGCTTGCAATGAGCGTCATCCCCATGGCGATCGTCGGCGGCGTTTTCGCACTTCTTGTGATGGGCATCCCGTTCAGCGTCTCGGCTGCGATCGGGTTCATTGCATTGTTCGGCATCGCGGTGATGGACGGTATTATTATATTGAACCAGTTCAATCATCTGATTGAGGGCGGCATGAGCCGCACAAAGGCGCTCTTGCGGACCGGCCAGTTGCAGATGAGACCGGTCCTCATGACGTGCATCATCGCCGGTGTCGGCTTGCTGCCAGCGGCGCTGTCGTCAGGGATCGGGTCACAGGTACAAAAGCCGCTCGCTGTTGTGGTCGTGGGCGGCATGATGCTGGCACCGATCGTCATTCTGATTACCCTGCCGGTGTTGCTCGCTTTATTCTCGCGACGCACGAGGACGCACGTCATCCGTGAAGTCGCTGCGGAGCCCGCTGAGTAAAGTCAATCTCTCTCAGCGGCGAATTTGGCGTCAGCGAAATGCGGTCGTGTTGTTTGATGAACACTGGGCGCGATGAGATACCAACGCCGCTAACGGCACTTCTCGGACCAACTCGATGGTAGCGAGGGTGTCCGCTCATGGGCATGATCTCACGAATCTCAACCGCTATATGCTGCTTGTGCGCTCGCATCTCCGACTGATCCCAGACCAGGCGCCGCGCGATCGGCGCACCGTCCACATAGAACGCCGCCACGTAGGCGGCGCGTCGCAGACCGGGTTTCGGGACGTAACGTTCAAGGCAGGCGCGAACGGCCTCGTCCTCCCGCGCGAAGCGCCAGATTGCTTCGCGGCCCAGACGGGTACGCCACGCGTTGAAGAGCCTTGCGGTCTGACAAGATTCGCTCCGTCACCTTCAAAGCGGATATCGGCGGACTGTACAGGTAGCCTTGCATTTCCGCGCAGCCGAGTGAGCGAAGGACCTCCCGCTCCTGTTCGGTCTCGACGCCTTCGGCGGTCGTCGTCATGTTACTCGTCTTGGCAATGGCAATGACTGACTGGACGATGGCCCGCTCGCTAACCGACTCCTCGATACCCTTGATGAAAGACTGATCGATCTTGATCTTGTCGAACGGAAATCGCCGCAGATAGCTCAGTGACGAGTAACCAGTACCGAAGTCGTCCAATGCGATCCGCACGCCGATCTCACGCAGTTGATACAAGATAGCAAGGGCCGCTCCTTCGTCGCGAATCGCAACCGCCTCTGTGATTTCCAGTTCCAGCCGTTTCGCTGGCAGCCCGGAACGGGCCAGAACGCTGACAACCGACGACGCCAGACCACCGCTCTTGAACTGGACCGGCGAGACGTTGATCGCGATCTTGATGTCGTCGGGCCAGGTTGCAGCTTGCGCGCAGGCGGCCCGCAGGACCCACTCACCGATGGGAACGATCAGGCCGGTCTCTTCTGCAATCGGAATGAAATCCGCCGGCGGGATTACGCCGCGCTTAGGGTGGCGCCAGCGCAAGAGTGCTTCGCAGCCGGTTATCCTATTGTCTTCCAGCCTTACGATCGGCTGGTACAGCAACTCAAACTCGCTGTCCGCAACGGCCTGACGCAGATCAGCCTCTAACGCCCGCCGCGCCTTCACGCGAGCGTCCATGTCCGGCGCGAAAAAGCGATAGGTATTGCGACCATCAGCCTTGGCGTCATACATCGCAAGATCAGCGTTCTTCAGCAACTCGTCCGGATCGATGCCGTCAGCCGGAGCGACGGCAACCCCGATGCTGGTTTCGGCGAGAACGCGATGACCATGCAATTCCAGCGGTGCTTTCAGCGCCTTGAAAATGCGCGCTATCAGATCGGTGACGTCGGCCGGGACCGTTATGGCAGTCTGAATGATCGCAAATTCGTCGCCCCCCAACCTCGCGATGACCTCGGTCTCAATCAGACATGAGCGCAGGCGAATGCCTACGTCTCTCAATAGCTCATCGCCTATAGGGTGACCGAGTGAGTCGTTGACGGTCTTGAAATGATCGAGGTCGAGAAAAAGTACCGCGACTTGCTTCTCGCGATGAACCCATTTGAGCGCCTGTTCCAGCCGTTCCCGAAACAGCACGCGATTGGGGAGGCCGGTCAGCGCGTCATAGTGCGCCATGTATACGAGGCGATCTCTTTTCAATGCCAGCTTTTGCTCCGATAGGTTTCTCTCCTGCGACAGGAATCGCACGATCAAGAAGGACATGCCCATGATCGTCACGATTGCGAGGAAACTGGCGCCGAGAATGGACTTTGTCTCATGGCGCCATTCCGCAAGGGCAGTACGGGTATCAATCGCCACCGAAACGAACAGTGGAAAATTTGCAACTCGATAGGCTGCGAGCAGGCGATCCTTCCCCTCCATTCGGCCGATGAATCGAGCACTACCCGTTTGGTGTTCCCCGAGAGCGTTTACCGGCGCCTCATAATGATTTCCCATGACCTCCTCGATGTGGGGGTACCGCGCGAGCAAAATTCCATCATTGCGATAAAGCGTAATCGAGCTGCCATCGCCAAGCTCGAGCGAACCGAACAGCTTCTCGAACTGCGATAGCTCGATAGCTCCCAAGACCACGCCGAGGAATTCCCCGTTTGGAGTCGAAAGCCTGCGGGCAAGAAACAAAGTCCATGCATTGGTGATGCGATTACGTACCGGTGTACTCATGTATGACGTCAGCTGCGAATCGGACTTCAGCGCCTTGAAATAGTCCCGGTCCGCGACATTTACCGTAGGAAGCGGGCCGGCACGCGAAGTAAGGAGGAGCCTCCCGTCGGCATCGAAGAGAGAGATGGCATCAACATGGGTCAGACCACTGATACTGGAATCGATCATCAGCTGCACACTTGGGTTCAATATATGACGCGCATAATCCTCGCGTGACGAAAGGCCCAGCGACTGCAATTTCTCGATAACGCTGTTTTGAACCAACCGAAGAGACCCGAACGAACGGTCGATGGTCTCTGACAATATCAGCGCAGCGTTTTTGAGATCGCGCTCACTGTGTGCCAAATCGCGTTGGTAAGAGGTATTCCACAAAATTGCTGAGCTGATTGCGATCGCGACAATGATCAGCGTACCGCACAGCAAGAGCGCTCGCATGAGGCGATTGCGCCAGATTGCGATCGCTGTTTGGGCGAAATAGCGGAAGCGGCTCAGTCTTGCGATCGACATCGTCAGCTCCTTCAGGAAGCGACAGTTCGGTCGCGTCTTCCAGCCACTGATGTTACGGTCGCAGGAAGTGGTAATTAGAACTGGGTATCCGTACGCGGAATAGCGAGCCAAAGCCTCTTTTGAAACGCGTTTGACGACCGCTTTCATTCGGATGATTGAGCCGACGTACTGGCGTCATTAATTATCGATGGTCGAATCGTGTTCAAAGCCATCTAAAGTTCATTCTGACGGCGCCCACGGCTTTCTCGCTTGCAGGAGCAAAAAGCTGCCGAATGGCGATGAGTTGCTTCGGTCGGGTTCGCGACTTCGACGAAGGCCGTGGTTAGCACGCATAACGTTTTCTGTACGCAGCAAATTGCCCCTACGTGAAGCAGCGTCCGTAACTCGATTGTCCAACTTAGACTGAGGTAAATCTGGAGGACTTCGATCTCCCGTTGCGTGGATTACGATTCGTTCAACATGATGGTTGAAACACAGTCCGCTCGGCGGGAACCCCGGGGCTCGCCGCAGGTTGCCTGAAGAACAAGCACAGGAGGCAGCCCATGCGTCTCGCGGTCGTTATCATCGCTGCGTCGGTCGTTATCGCTGGCGCGGCATCAGCGCAGAACACCTCGACGACCAACCAGCCAAATAACATCCGCGCGCAGAAGGACGCGCCGACGACGGCGCCAGCGGAAACGAACGGAAGCCCGAATCCGAACGCGACCCTCAGCTCAACCTCGACAGTAAGACCGAACACGCCGGCGCCGGCGGCGAGCGAGAAGAAGTAATTCGACCGCGATCGCGATGCCCTCCGAACCAGAAGATGACGGGCAGTCTGGCCACTCTCATGATTGCTGACAAGGGTCTTTGGCATACGAATTGGCCCGCCGCTTCCGATCGACGGCAGAGGCATTTGTACGACGGATATGCGGTG
>PLJS01000150.1 GCA_003140315.1 Hyphomicrobiales bacterium | reverse complement strand
AGCATGGTGTAGACCTTGCCGGTATCCGAAGTGAGGTAGCTGCGTGCCACGGATTCACCGCGCGGGTCCTGCGAGACCTCTTCGAGCAGCCGCTCGAATTCGGCGACGTAGCGGTCGACCGTCTGCTTGAACTCGCGGTCGGCGCGGTAGCGGCGGCGGATGTCGTCGAACGTCTTCTGCCCCTGCGGCGTATAGAGCCTGCGGGTGAAGACGTTGCGCTCGCCGCGCTTGTAGCGGTCCCACACCTCGGCCGCGGCGTCATGATCGATCATGCGCGCGATGTCCACCGAGAGCGAATCGAGCGATTCCATCGCCTGGCGCGGCGGGCGTTCGTCCCCGCGCGGGGCGTCCTCGCGGCCGCCGCGCGAGAGCAGGTCGGAGAACCAGCCGCCGCGCGCCTCGCGGGCGTCCGGCGCTGGCGTGGGCTCCGGCCGGCGCGGTGCAGGCGGCGGATTGCCGCGGCCGACCGTTTCCAGCCGAGGACCCGGGCGGCCGTCGCCGCGCGCGGCTGCGGCCACCGGCTCGGCGCGGCGCACCGGCTCGGCGGTCGCGTCGCGGCTGTGGCGCGCGACGATGCGGTTGAGCTCGGCAAGCGCGTCGATCTGCTCGACGATCACGCGGCGCATCTGCGCGGCGCTCTCGGCGGTCTCCTGCGGCAATTCGAGGATGCCGCGGCGCAGCTCTCCGCGCGTCGTCTCGAGCTCGCGCTGCATCGCGCCGCTCATCTCCTTCATCTGCCGCACGATCTCGACGAAGCGCTCGCTCGCCTGGCGGAACAGGTTGGTGGTCTCGCCGGTCGCCTGCTCGTAGATCGAGTGCAGCGCCTCGGTGGTGCGACGGCGCTCCTCGTCGGAGGTCGCGCGCACCAGCTCGTATTGGTTGGCGATCGCCTTGGTGCCCTCGGAGGAGGATTCGGCGATGACCCGCGCGATGTCGCGTGCGCGGTTTTCGGCCGCACTGAAGGTCTCCTGCAACAGCCCGCCGAAACGATTGAGGCGCTGATCGAGGTCGCCGACGCGGCTGTCGATCTGGTTGACGACCGAGTCGAGCGTTTCGCGGCGGTCGCCGAGGACCTGCTCGGTGCGCTTGTTCGAGGAGTCGATCTGCTGCGCCGCCGTGGCGAGTGCCTTGCCGTGGCCTTCGAATTTCTCCGAGACGCTCGTGATATCGCGCAGGAGGTCGGCCGTGACGCCGTGGAACGACTTCATCTGCGCGTCGATGCGGTCAGTCGCGACGCCGCTGCGGTCGCCGATGTCGTTCATCGTGGTGACGAACTCGCTCACCCGCTTCGACAGCGAGGTCTCGATCTTGCTCAGGTTCTCGGTCGCGCCGCCGAGCACTTCCTGGAGCAGGACGTTGGCTTCGCGCAGACGCTCGAACAACGCCGAGGTGTCGTTGCGCAGCATGCCGTGCGTCTCCATCATCTCGGAGACGGCGGCGGAGGCGGCCTTCTGCGAACGCTCGATCGCGCTGCGCGCGGTCGTGTCCACGTCGGCGACGGTGCGGTTGATCGAATCCGAGGCCTTGGTACCGGCATCGTTGATCAGCGAGGAGATCTCTTCGCTGTTCGCCACCATGGTCTTGGTGAAGGTCAGGCCCTTGGTTTCGATCGAATGCACCGTGTCGCGCGTGATGCGGTCGATGTCGTCGGTGAGCTTCTGGCCTTGCGCCCCGAAGGTCGACAGGAACACGCCGGTCTTCTCGTCGAGCACGCGCTTCAGGTCGTTGCCGCGCTGCGAGATATTCGCGGTCATCTCGTCCGCCTTGGCGGTGAGGCCGCGCGTCACTTCGGCGCTGACGCCGAGCAGCGTGCGCTCGATCTCGCCGGTGGTGCGTTTGATCGCACCCGAGACGTCGGTCGAGGTCGCGCCGAGCTTGCGCGTCGAATCATCCGCGCTGGTGCGGATCGAGTCGGCGCTGGAGCTCGCCGCCTGGGTGAGCGCCCGCTCGGCATCGAGCGCGCTGGTGCGGATGGTCTCGGACGCGGAACTGGCCGCGATACCGAGGGCACGCTCGGACTCCTGCGCGCTCGAGCGAACGGTCTCGGCGACCGAAGTCGCGGCGAGGCCGAGGGCGCGCTCCGAGTCCTGGGTGCTTGTACGCACGGTTTCGGCGACCGAGGTCGCGGCGAGCCCGAGGGCACGTTCGGAGTCCTGTGCGCTTGAGCGAATGGCGTCGGTGACCGAGCTCGCCGCGAGTCCGAGCGCGCGCTCTGCGTCCTGTGCGCTGGTGCGGATTGTCTCGGAGGTCGCGACCGAGACGTGGTTGAGCTTGTCCTCGATGCCCTGCGCGCTGCTGCGGATGCCTTCCGAGATCGAAGTCGAGAGGCCGCCGAGTGTCTGATTGATCCGGTCGGCATCCTGCTTGAGCATGGCGCTGACGTCGGAGGAGACCGCGGTGAGCGAGCGTTGCAGCTCCTCGGCGTCGCCGCGCAGCGACGTCGTAACACTCGAGGAGACGCTGGTCATCGAGCGTTCGAGGTCCTCGGCCTCGTTCTTCAGCGCGGTACGAACGGAGGCGGCCGCGCTGGTGATCGTGCGCTCGGCCTCTCCGATGTCTTGCTTCAAGGCGGCGCTGACGCGCGTCGAGACAGCCGTGAGCGCGCGTTCGGCATCCTCGGCCTCCTGCTTGACGGTGCCGGTGATGCGCGAGGAGGCGCCGAGCAGGACGCGCTCGGCGTCGCCGGCCTCCTGCTTGAGCGTGCCGGTGATGTCGGCCGAAGCCGTCGTGATCGTGCGTTCGGCTTCCTTGGAGCTGGAGCGTATCGCCTCGACGGTCGAGGCGGTCAACTGGCCGAGCGAGCGCTCGGCTTCGCCGGTATTGGTTCGGATCGCCTGGCTCATCTGCTCCATGCGCGAGACGATGGAGTTGCCGACCGACTGGCCGCGAACCTCGATCTGCGCAATGACGGTCTCGACGCGGCCGACCAGGAGCTCTTGGAAGCGGTTGATGCGGGTATCGAGCGTCTCGGCGATCTCGAGCGCGCGCCCACCCAGCGAGGTGTCGATCGTATCCGCCTTCTGCTGGAGCGTGCGGTCGATAAGCTCCGCCTTCTCCTGCAGGGTGCGGTCGACTTCGCTTGCCTTCTCCTGCAAGGTCTCGGCGAGCTTGGTCGAGCGCGCGCTGATGGTGGTGCTCGCCTCGTCGATGCGCTTCTCGAGCGCGCCCACGACTTCCTTGCCGCCGTCGGCAAGAGCCTTGGCGACCTCCATCACGCGGGCGCCGAGCGCCTCGTTGAGCGAGGTGATGCGGGTGTCGAGCGCGCTGCCGAGCCGCGTGATGCGCTCATCCATCGCGCCGGCGGCGTCGGTGGTCTTCTCGCTGATGCGGGCGTCGAAGGTCTCGACATGCGAGCGCATCGCCTCGGTGACCTCGCCGGTGCGCTGGCTCAGCCGTTCGACCAGCTCGCCGCCATAGACCTTCACGGTGCGGTCGAACTCGGCGAGATGCTGGGTGATCAGGTTGCCGAGTGAATTGGAGTCGGTCGAGATCTTCTCGGCGAGCTCTGCGCCGCCATGCGTGAACATCTCCTCGAACGATTGCAGGCGCGAGCCAAGCATTTCGCGAACGGAATCGCCCTTGGCATTGATGGTGGCGGCGAGTGTGTCGGCGGTCTCGCGGAACGTGTCGGTGACCTTGCCGCCACGCGTCACGATGGTCTCGGTGATGCGCGTGCCGGTCTCTTCGAGCTTGCTGACGACGTCGCCGCCGCGCAGCGTCAGGTCGAGAATCAGCGATTCGCCGGTCGCCTTCAGCGTATTGTTGACGTCGTCGGCGCGCGTCGCGATCGTCTCGGCGAGGCGGCTGCCGGTGTCGACCATCGCCTCGGTCAGTTCCTGCGTGCGCACCGTGAGCTTGTCGGTGAGCGCCTCGGTCGAGCGCGTCAGATTGGTGGAAATCTCCTCGGTGCGGCGCACCAGGTTCTCGGCGATCGCCTGCGCGCGCTGCGACACGTTCTCGGTGACGTGGTCGAGCCGCGAGGACAGCATCTGCGCGAGCTTGACGGTGAGGTCGGCGATCTGCGCGCTCAAATGATCGGACTTGACGTCGATGTTCGACGTCATCTTGTCGCTGGCGATTTCGAGCGTGCGCGAGACTTCCTCGCCGGTGCGCTGGAGTTGCTCCAAAAGGTCGCCGCCGCGATCGCCGATCGCGTCGATCATGGTGTCGCCGGCGCGGCCGAGCGCGAGCGTGATGTGCTCGCCTTTTTCCGCCAGGGTGCGGGTGACGCGCTGGGCGGCGTCGTTGACGCTGGCCGCCACCATCTCGCTCACCGAGGCGATGTCCTGGGTCAGGCCGAGATGCACGCCGGTAATCGCGTTGCGCACCTGTTCGGCCTGGCCGACGAGCGAATCGCGCTGGTTCGCCAAATCCTCGATCAGGCCGCGGATGCGCAGCTCGTTGTCGTTGTAGGCGCGCTCGAGCGCGGCCACCTCGTTGTGCACCAGCGCTTCGAGCTCGGCCGCGCGTGCAAGCGCGCGCTCCACGCCGTCGCCCATCGCGGCGACCTCGCGCCGGATCGCCTGGCCGACCGAGACGATCGAGTCGCGCGCGATCGTCTCCGGCTCGGCGAGCCGGACGGCCGCTTCCGTCATGGTGCGCGCGATGATGCGCAGCTCCTGCGCGCGGCGGATCATGTTCGCGATGACGTAGAACAGGACGATTGGCAACACGAGACCGACGCCGAGCATCAGCAGGATGGGCGTGGCGCCCGGCCGCGTGAACTGGCTCAAGTCGGTGCCGAAATACGCTCCCCCCGCCATGATGCCGAGCACGATCCAGGCACCGGACAGGAAGAACGCCGCCATATAGGGGGCGCGCGAGGGCCGCTTCTGCAACTGCTGGAGCACTTGGCCGACCGACTGGCGGTCGTCATTGGCGGCGCGCTGGGTCGGCCTGACCTCGTCGAGTTCGACCGGAGCCGGGGAGGGGATGCGACCCATCGGTTCGGCGGCGCGTGGAGTGGGCTGGCTGTATGTCTCGGTATAGGGTTGAGCGTAGGGCTCCTGGTCGCGCCCGACCGTCTGCTGCAGGAACAGATCCTCGTCGATCGAGGGCGCGGAGCGCATCGGACGGCGGCGGCTTTCGCGCGCGGTCTGGTCGCTGGGCGCGATCGGCGGTACGGGAGGAGGTGGGGCCGGCTCCGCAAAGCCCGCGGGCTCGCGCGCCGGGCGCGACGGCGCCACGGGCTCATCACGCAGATTGAGAGCCTCCTGGATCGCCGACATCGCCGCTTCGGTCGGGTCCTGAATTCGCCTCGGGTTATTCGCCATATCCGTCCGCGCCCTCAACTTCAGACTTAGGAGATCGCTGCCCGGACGGGTCACACCCTCGGGCCGCACTCGAAACGTGCGTCAACTGCTGATCCCCTCCTCGCATCGGTCGCCAGCAGACCCCTGCCGTCCGGCCGGAGGACCGCCGCAAGCCCATCCTAACGCCCTCACGGACCGAATGAAACCGTGTTGGGTAACCTCCCTTTAATCATCGTTAACGTGCGTGCGGCGTCCGCATGGCGGCAGAACACGCTCCTGTGGACAACCCGGTCTTTCCGCTGTTTGCGGGCGATCGTCGCGAGCCGCCGGGCCCGTTAGCGTCTCGTTAACCATCGTCGTGCTCGGATCGCGATCGGCGGGGTGGCGTTTACCCGGCCTTGGCGGGCTCGGTGGCAGTTTCTTCGGAATAAGGGCCAAGCGGGCCCAGTGGGGGGACGGCATCATGCAATTGGACGTCTTGCAACAGATCAAACCCACCGAAGCACCCTCGATCGCTCCGGACGACCGGCCGATCGATCTTGTCCACCTCGCCCGCATGACGCTCGGCGAGCGCAGCCTGGAGCGCGAGGTGCTGCAGCTCTTCGATCGCCAGGCGACACTTCTGATCGCGCGCATGCGCAGCGCCCAGCCGACGGGCGTCGCGGCGCTTGCCCACACGCTGAAGGGCTCGGCGCGGGGCATCGGCGCCTGGCGCGTCGCTCGCGCAGCCGAAGTCCTCGAACTTGCCGCCGCCGCCGATGCGGGTGGAGCGCTCGACCAGCTCGCCGCCGTGACGGACGAGGCGCGCGGCGTCATCGCGGAGCTGCTCAGGGCGAATTGAGCCTGCGGCGCTCGCTTCCTCTTCCCGTCCGTCATTGGCTCCCGTCGCGGCCGGCGCTTCGGAGCGTTTTTCGGAATTTGCTCCCGGCGGCGTGAGCCGTTATGAGAAAGCCGCCGGCCGGCTTGGCCGGCGTTTCACTGTTCCCGGTTGCCATGCCCAAGATCACCTACATCGATTCCGACGGCACCGCGCGTACGGTCGAGGCCGAGGCCGGCGCCACCGTGATGGAGGCCGCCATCAAGAATGGCGTGCCCGGCATCGAGGCCGAATGCGGCGGTGCCTGCGCCTGCGCCACCTGCCACGTCTATGTCGAGGAAGAGTGGCGCGGCAAGGCCGGCGGGCCTTCGCCGATGGAAGAGGACATGCTCGACTTCGGTTACGACGTCCGGCCGAATTCGCGCCTCTCCTGCCAGATCAAGGTGACGGCGGACCTCGACGGCCTCGTGGTACGGGTGCCCGAGCGGCAGGCGTGAGAAGGCGAATAGTGAATAGTGAGTAGCGAATAGGTCGCCATTTCTATTCGCTATTCGCTATTCGCCGTCTTTCCAACCGCGCCAGCACATCCTCCGGCAGCGGCCGCGATCGGCGCGTCTTCCCATCGATCATCACCATGGTGGCGCGCGCGGTCGCGGCGCAGACGCCATCGTGGAAGACGGCTTGCGCGAAGGTGTAGGATGTGCGGCCGATCTCGGCGATGGCGGTCCCGATCTCGACCTGACCGGGCCAGTGCAGTTCCTTGAGGAAATTGATGTCGAGGCGCGCGAGCACCGAGGTCGCGTCCGGTGGGTTGAGCGGGTTGCCGGGCGCGCGCAGCAGCGTCACGCGGCCGGTCTCGAAGAAGGTCGCGAATATCGTGTTGTTGACGTGGCCCTGCGGGTCGAGGTCACCGAACCGGATGATGTCGTGGGTCCGGCCGGGAAAGTCCTCAAGGCGCGGGATGACGCGGGCAGGCTTTCCGGCGGACGGATCGTTCAAGGATAAAATCTCCAAGGCGCCCAAGCTCATAGAATAATCTCATCAAGGATCATAGCCGATCCGCCGAGAGCAGGATTTTCTCTTTTCCCGGTGCCGTTGGCCCGCTAGACAGTCGCCGACCGCAAGCCCCGAGTTCCAGAAGGTATATTTGCTGTGCTGACCAAGACCGACGTGATCAAGACCGACGCGCTCATCATCGGCGCGGGGCCGGTCGGGCTATTCGCGGTGTTCGAGCTCGGCCTGCTCGACATGAAGGCGCACCTCGTCGACATCCTCGACAAGGTCGGCGGCCAATGCGCCGAGCTTTATCCGGAAAAGCCGATCTACGACATTCCCGGTATTCCCTACATCACCGGCGCGGGCCTCTCCGACGCGCTGATGGAGCAGATCAAGCCGTTCGGCCCGACCTTCCATCTCAACGAGATGGTCGAGACGATCGAGAAGATCGGCGATCCGCTGTTCCGCGCGACCACCAATGCGGGCCAAGTCTTCGAGGCGAAGATCATCGTGATCGCGGCCGGCGGCGGCTCGTTCCAGCCCAAGCGCCCGCCGATCCCCGGCATCGAGGCCTATGAGGCGAAGTCGGTCTATTACGCGGTGCGCCAGATGGAGACGTTGCGCGGCAAGCGGCTGCTGATCGCCGGCGGCGGCGATTCAGCGCTCGACTGGACGCTCAACCTCGCGCCGCTCGCGAGCCACCTGACGCTCTTGCATCGCCGGGCCGAATTCCGCGCCGCGCCCGACAGCGTCAACAAGATGATGGCGCTGGTCGGCGAGGGGAAGATCGATCTCGTGGTCGGTCTGGTCACCTCGCTCGAAGGCGCCGACGGGCAGGTCAGCAAGGCGGTCGTGAAAACGAACGCCGGCTCGGATTTCCACATCGCCTGCGACGCGATCCTGCCGTTCTTCGGGCTGACCATGAAGCTCGGGCCGGTCGCGAACTGGGGCATCGCGCTCAAGGACAACCTGATCCCGGTCGGCACCGAGACGTTCGAGACCAACGTGCCGGGCGTCTTCGCGGTCGGCGACATCAACACCTATCCGGGCAAGCTCAAGCTGATCCTGTCCGGTTTCCACGAGGTCGCGCTGATGTCGCAGAAGGCGCACCGCTATGTCTATCCGGACAAGCGGCTCGTGTTCCAATACACGACGTCGTCGACCAGCCTGCAGAAGAAGCTCGGCGTGGCGTAGGTATCAGCCGCGCGGCGGGCGCCGCGACGGACTGACCTACCGCGCCGGTGCCGCAATCGGCGCGAGCGGCTCGGCATTCACCGGCGCCTCGTTCGAGAAGCCCAGCACTTGCCGCGCCGCGACGAGCGCGGCATCCGCCATCGCGGCATGGCCTTCGGCGGTCGGATGCACGGCGCCGCCATAGACGGCGCTCAGCACGCCCCAGGTCGCGTCGTGGATATTGGCCGGTTTCTGGGTCGCCGAGAGGTCGTCCGGATAGGTCATGGCCACGAAATAGCTGTCGTTGGCGGTGCGGATCCAGCGTGCGCGTGGCGCATAGGCGCGGAACTCCTTCACCGGCAGGCCGCATGCGACCGGCTCGGTCGCGGCCTCGACCGGGCTCGCCGTAAAGGACTTGCCGTCAGTGAGGAAGCAGGTGCGGTCGTATTCGGGGTCCTGCTCGGAGCGCGCGCACAGCCCGTGCCCGGCGAACGCCGCCTGATGCGCGTCGACGAAGGTCATGCGGTCGGTCGCCGGGTCCTGGCACACCACGCCGCCGGTGCATTCGACGATCGCCTTCAGTCCGGGCAGGAAGCGCGAATTGACGAACTCGGCGACCTGGCGCAGGCGCCCTCCGTCGAGCCTGAAGGCCGGATGCACGTCGAAGCCGTCCTGGCCGCCCTCGCACGGCGTGCCGTTGGCGCGCAGCGCGGGATGCCCGTAGGACACGAACACGACGCGCGCGAGATCGCCGCCGAGCATCGGCTTGAGCGCGGCGCGCAGGCGCGTGAAGTCGCGCGGCAATTTGCGCGTCAGCGCGGCCTCGGAATCCTCCACCGACGCGATCACGCTGCGGCCGACCAGCACCCGCTCGGTGCTCGCGTCGATGATGACGTTGGCGACGAGGCCGGTGAAGTTGATGTCGTTCGCGCCGATCGTGAGCAGCACGAGGTCGAGCGCGCGGTTGGGCTGCGTGCGCCGCGCCGCCGCGAGCTGCTGCTGCAACTGCGTGATCTGCGCCGGCACGCTCGAAGGGCAGCCGCGCTCGGCCGTGCAATTGACCTCGCGCGCGCCCTGCGGGTTGAGGACCCCGTAATCGATGGTCGCGCCGGTGCAGGCGAGCGGCAGGAAGGTGACGGCGACGTGCGGGTTTTCCGCCGCGAGCGCGAGCGCGGTGCGCAACTGGTAGCCGTAGAGCGAGCGATGGCAGGCTTGGCTCAGCCAGCGCGCGCCGAGCTTGCTCCAGTCCTGCTGCTCGCTCGCGGCGTTGGGCGCGGCGGCCTCACAGGTGCGGTCGCCGGCGAAACCGGAGCGGCCGGGGCGGAAATACTCGCTGCGCGCGCCGCCGAGGAAGCGGCGGAAGCAGAAGCCTTCGTCGGAGAGCGCGATCGGGCGGTCCGGATTGCCTTCGCCCGCCGCAATCGAATCGCCCAGGCCCGCGATGAGCAGGTCGCGCACCGCGATCTCGGCCGTCGTGCGCTGCGGCGCGCCGCTGCCGGACGACACGTCGACCGTGACCACGGTCGGCTTGCCGTAAGGCAGGCGGATGCGCACGTTCTCGCCGCAAGGACCGTTATAGGAACGTGGCTGCGCATCGCCGTCATCGAAGGTCCAGGCACAGGCTGCCTGCGGCGGCGCGCCGAGAACCTTCATCTCGACGCGATGGTCGACCGGCGCCAGGTAGGACTCGCGCGCGCCGTCGCGCTCGCAGGTCGTCGTCAGCGCCCCGGTCGCATCGATGCAGAGATTGCTCAGCATCGCGCGCGCCCAGCCGCGGCCGTCGGTTTCGCCTTCCATGAGTTGCTCGGCCGCGAGCACGCTTTTGGCGCTCAACGCGGCGACGTGCCGCAGGAAGTCGGCCTCGCGGCGGAACAGGCGGAAGCGGTTCTTGGCCTCCCAGACGATGTGCAGGTCCGGCGACAGGGTCGGGGGGAGGATTTGCAGCGGTGCGGATGGCGCCTGTTCGGTGGCCGGAGGCGGCGCGTCGGGCGGGGTTTGCGCGGCGGCGGGCCGCGCGCTCAGGGCTGTGAGAGCGCACAGGAGGACGATGAACAGGCGGGGCATGGGGATCTCGGGTGAGCCGTCGTTATGGTCCTAAGGCGCGGTCGCGGCAAGATCAGGGCAGCGCGTCGGCGGCGCTGTGCAAAGACAGGAAACGGGTGGCGTCGCATCGTCGCGGCACTCCAGATAGTGGCGCATCCGGAGGCAGACTGTGGCTGATGGCGGCATCGCGAAGGTGAACCGCACCATGACGGGCGGCGAATGGGCGATGCTGCTCGCGCTCTCGGTGCTTTGGGGCCGCTCGTTCTTCTTCACCGGCATCGCGGTGAAGGAACTGCCGCCGCTCACCATCGTCGCCCTGCGCGTCGGCATCGCGGCCTTGATGCTGTATGCCGTCCTGTGGCTCCTCGGCCTCGATCTGCCGCGCGACCGCAGAGTCTGGCGCGCCTTCTTCGGCATGGGGCTGCTCAACAACGTCATCCCGTTCTGCCTGATCGTGCGGGGGCAGACCCATATCGCGTCGGGCCTCGCCGCGATCCTCAATGCGACGACGCCGCTGTTCACCGTCATGGTCGCGCACGCGTTCACCAAGGACGAGACGATGACCGGCAACCGGCTCATCGGCGTGGTGGTCGGCTTCCTCGGCGTGACGCTGATGATCGGCGCGGATGCGCTCAAGGGGATCGGCACGGATGTCGTGGCGCAGCTCGCCGTTCTCGCCGCCGCGGTGTCCTATGCGTTCGCGGGCGTGTTCGGGCGGCGCTTTGCCCGTATGGGCGTTGCGCCGATCGCGACCGCCGCCGGGCAGGTCGCGGCCTCGACCTTGATGCTGCTGCCGGTCGCGCTCTTGGTCGATCGGCCTTGGACGCTGGCGCCGCCGAGCGCGTCGGCCTTCGCCGCGATCTTCGGCATCGCGGCGCTCTCAACTGCGTTGGCCTATGTGCTCTATTTCCGGCTGCTCGCGAGCTCGGGCGCGACCAACCTCCTGCTGGTGACGTTCCTCATTCCGGTGAGCGCGATCGTACTCGGCTCGCTCGTGCTCGGCGAGCGGCTTGCCGCAAAACATTTTCTCGGCATGTCGCTGATCGGGGCGGGCCTCGCGGCAATCGACGGGCGGCTGCTGCGGCGATCGCCGCGCGGGACTTGACCATCGCGGGCTTCCGGCGAATTCTCCGCGGATGTTCGTGACCTTCTTTTCCGAATTGAAGCAGGCGGGCGTGCCGGTCACGCTGCGCGAGTATCTGACCCTGATGGAGGCGATGCAGGCCGACCTCGCCGGCCGGCGCGTGGAAGATTTCTATTATCTGTCCCGCGCGACATTGGTGAAGGACGAGCGCAACCTCGACAAGTTCGACCGCGTGTTCGGCCACGTGTTCAAGGGGCTCGAGCTTTTGAGCGAATCCTTGACCGCCGAAATTCCGACCGAATGGCTGAAGAAGCTCACCGAGAAATACCTCACCGAGGAAGAGAAGAAGATGGTCGAGGCGCTCGGCGGCCTCGACAAGCTTTTGGAGACGCTGAAAAAGCGGCTCGAAGAACAGAAGGGCCGCCATCAGGGCGGCAAGAAATGGATCGGCACGGCGGGCACCTCGCCGTTCGGCAATGCCGGCTACAATCCCGAGGGCATCCGGATCGGCGGCGAAAGCAAGCACCGCCGCGCCGTGAAGGTGTGGGACAGACGCGAGTTCAAGGATCTCGACGACCAGGTCGAACTCGGCACGCGCAACATCAAGATCGCGCTGCGCCGCCTGCGCAAGTTCGCCCGCACCGGCGCGCCCGACGAGTTCGACCTCGACAACACCATCAAGGGCACGGCGCACAAGGGCTATCTCGACATCCACATGCGGCCCGAGCGGCACAACTCGATCAAGGTGCTGGCGCTGTTCGATATCGGCGGCTCGATGGACTGGCACATCAAGCTGGTCGAGGAATTGTTTTCCGCTGCGCGCACCGAATTCAAGCACCTCGCGCATTTCTACTTCCACAATTGCCTGTACGAGAAAGTGTGGAAGGAAAACCGCCGCCGTTTCCAGGAGACGACGCCGACCTTCGACGTGCTGCATAAATATCCGCACGACTACAAGCTCGTGATCGTCGGCGACGCCTCGATGTCGCCTTACGAGATCACGGCGCCGGGCGGCTCGGTCGAGCATTTCAACGAGGAGGCTGGCGCGGTGTGGCTGGAGCGGCTCACGCGCACCTATCCGGCGGCGGTGTGGCTCAACCCGGTGCCCGAAGAGCAGTGGGACTACACCTATTCGATCCGCATGATCCGCCAGATGATGGGGAACCGGATGTATCCGCTGACCTTGGCGGGGTTGGATCGGGCGATGCGGGAATTGGTGAGGTGAGTGATTACGTCGTCCGGAACGGGCTCGACGAAATCAAGGACGCTATTCCACAAGCCATCGCGTTGATCGTGCGGACTGCGCGGTGGGTGCATCCAAACACGTTTCGAGCTCTTCCTGTCTGGTATCCTGAAACGGCCCGAGGCCGGCCCGTTTACGACGTGACGTGGAGTGCCCCGCGCGTAAATCGTCATCGCGAAGCGGGCCGCATACAAACGAACGTGAAGGCCCAGGACACTCTCGTTGCAGCGCTTGGGACTCGACGCACGCGCAATTGGACCGTCTGTCATCTATGGGGATATGACGATCCGACGTTCGCGCAACGAGGGTCCGTGGTCGCCGATCCGCGATTTTATACTTGCCCGGCAAATATGATCTGGCTTTCGACGCCCCTTAAGGGGTTTACGGACTCCGTACCTGAAATAAAGACGATACTTCGAACCTGCGCATTCTATTTATACGACTGGGCGTGCGGGCACGACATAGTTGCTCAGCAGACGGCAGCAATTCGATCTGGCGCAATGCCGGCCGGGTATCCTTCCGAGTGGCCTTCGAAGAACAATCCTAATCCGCCACCTGGAGTGGCACCGTTCACTGATCGAGTGTCAGCGGCAATCGAGAAGCGCAAGCGCGAGCTGCGAGCCCTTGTTGATAATGAAGAGCTTGCGTTCTTCCCGAGACAAGAAGTGCGAGAGGTTCTCGCGTTTTGGAAGATTACTCTTTAGGTCGGCCGAGCCTCTCTAAAGCCAACCCTATCACAGTCCGTCATGTCGGGCCCTGTGCCGGGCATCCACGTCTTTCTTGCAGCCATCGCAGGCGGTAAGACGTGGATGGCTGGGACAAGCCCGGCCATGACGAAGGTCGATCGTCGGGCCGATCCGCCTCTCACCTGATCGGCGGCGCGTATTGCAGGCCGCCCTTGTTCCACAGCGCATTAAGGCCGCGCTTCATCTTGAAGGGCGTGTTCTCCCCGATGTTGCGCTCGAACACCTCGCCATAATTTCCGACGTGCTTGATGATGCGGAAGGCCCAGTCTTTCGTCAGCCCGAGCTGTTCGCCGTAATTGCCCTCCGTCCCAAGCAGGCGCTTGATGTCGGGGTTCTCGGATTTCAGCATCTCGTTCACGTTCTTCGATGTGACGCCGAGCTCCTCGGCCGACACCATCGCGAAGTGGACCCACTTGACGATATCGAACCATTGATCGTCGCCGTGGCGCACCACGGGTCCGAGCGGCTCCTTCGAGATGATCTCGGGCAGCACGATGTGCTCCTCCGGATGCGCGAGCTGCAGCCGCTGCGCATAAAGGCCGGACTGGTCCGTCGTGAATGCGTCGCAACGGCCAGCCTCATAGGCCTTCACCGCTTCATCGACGGTCGCGAACGTGGCGGTCTTCACCTTCATCTTGTTGGCGCGGAAATAGTCGGCGAGGTTGAGCTCGGTCGTGGAGCCCTGGCTGACGCAGACCGCCGCGTCGTTGAGCTCGAGCGCGGACCTCACGTTCAGCGACTTGCGCACGATGAAGCCTTGCCCATCATAATAGGTTATGCCGGTGAAATTCAGTCCGAGCGAGGTGTCACGCGCCAACGTCCAGGTCGTGTTGCGATTCAGCACGTCGACGTCGCCGGATTGCAGCGCCGTGAAGCGATTTTGCCCGGTCGTCGGGATGAACTTGACCTTGGTCGGGTCGTCGAAGATCGCCGCCGCAAGCGCGCGGCAGAAGTCGACGTCGAAGCCGGTCCAGTTGCCCTGCCGGTCGGCGATCCCGTAGCCCCCCATTCCGGTATTCGATCCGCAATTGATAACGCCGCGGGCCTTCACGGTGGCAAGGGTCTGAGCCGCGCCGGCCGAAGCCACAAGCGCAAAGCCGATCGTGCATGCGATCGTCGCAAAACCGCGTTTCATGATACCGCTCCCAGGTGGTCGCCGGATGGTAGCGAGTTTTGGAAATGCGCGGAACCGTGAAGGATGGCGCGATGCTGAGCCGCAGACATCTCGTCGGCCTGGGATTAGGCTCGCTCGCCACCGCGACGCTCACGCCGCGCCCCTCGCACGCGCAAGGATCGCCCGCCTTGGGCCCAAACCGCCTCGTCCTCCTCGGCACCAAGGGTGGACCGGCGATCCGCCAGGGCTACACCCCGGCGCCGTCGTCGAACCTCATCGTCTACGACAACGTGCCCTACGTCATCGACACCGGCTACGGCGTGAGCTTCAAGCTGATCGACGCGAAGTTTCCGCTGCCCGCGCTGCGCTACGTGTTCATCACGCACCACCACTCGGACCATAACGCCGAATTCGGCCTGCTCATGAACAATGCCTGGGCGATCGGGCTGAAGACGCCGGTCGATGCCTATGGGCCGAAGGGCATGCATGGGCTCGCCGACGGCTTCTGGCAGGCCTATCGCTTCGACATCGAGACGCGCATGGCGGACGAAGGCCGGCCGGATCTGCGCAAGCTCGTCGCCGTGCACGAATATACCGAAGGTCCGGTGATGGAAGGTAAGGGCGTGAAGGTGACGGCGCTGCGCAACGTGCATCCGCCGATCACCGAGAGCTTCGCGCTCAAATTCGAGTTTCCCGGCAAGACGATCGTGTTCTCGGGCGACACCGCCTATTTCCCGCCGCTCGCCGAATTCGCCAAGGGCGCCGACATCCTGGTGCACGAGGTGATGTATGCGCCGGCGCTCGAGCGGCTGCTGGCGAAAACGCCGAACGCGCCGACCTTGATGTCACACCTCAAGGCGAGCCACTCGCTTCCCGACGAGGTCGGCCGCATCGCCACGCAGGCCGGCGTGAAGGCGCTCGTGCTCAACCATCTCGTGCCGGCCGACGATCCGAGCGTCACCGAGGAAGTTTGGGTCGACGCGGTGCGGCCGACGTGGAAAGGCGATCTCGTCGTCGCGCACGATCTCCTTGAGATTGCACTGTAGGAGCGTGGGCGCCTACCACCCGCAGTATTCAAATCGGCCGTAGCCGAGGTCTTCAACGCAGCGGCCGGTGCTGCGGGCGTAGTTCAGGCCGGTGCGGTTGCCGAACGAGGGGTCGGAGACGTTGCGGGTGTCCCAACCCTGCGGGCCGTAGGCATAGGGCTGGTCATAGTGCGCGACATGATGCGCGCGGTAGTGCTTCTTGCTCTTGGCCATGGCGGGCGCGAGCGAGATCGCGACCGCGATGACGGCGATCGAAGCGATGGCAAAGTGGCGTTTCATGGACGTTGTCCTTTTGACGCGTGGGGCCGACGCCCTCCCGAGACAGGAACGGGCGAATTCGCGCTTCGTTTCGGTCGCCGCCATCACGATGCCTTGAGAATCCTGGGCTTAAAAGCAGGCGCGGCGTTCCGGGACGGCTGATGCGGAACCGGCTACTGCGCGCGGGGATCGGCCGGCTTCGCCTTCCCCTGGATCTGCGCGTCGGCCTCCAGGCCGGACTTCACGATCACCGACATCTGCGAGCCGATGGCGCGGAATGGCAGCAGGAACCGGTGCATGCGGTTCTTCGAGATCAGCATGTCGTGCAGGGCGAGATAGTCGATGCCGGTGTTCATGAAACATTTGACGGCGTCGGCCGGCGCCTCGACGATCGGCTCGCCCTTGATGTTGAACGACGTGTTGACCAGCACCGGCACGCCGGTGAGCGCCTCGAATTCCTTCAACAGCCGGTAGAGGCGCGGATTGGTATCCTCGCGTACGGTCTGCACCCGCGCCGTGCCGTCGACGTGCACGATGCCGGCGATCCGGTCACGCCAGGCCGGGACCACGCGCTTGGCGCGCAGCATGAAGGGCGACTCGTCCTCGCCCTCGAAGATCTCGGCGGCGCGCTCGGCGAGCACGATCGGCGCGAACGGGCGGAAGGCCTGGCGGAATTTCACGCGACTGTTGAGTTTGTCCTTGATCTCCGGCTTGCGCGGATCGGCGATGATGCTGCGGTTGCCGAGCGCGCGCGGGCCGAATTCGGACGGGCCCTGGAACCAGCCGAACACATGGCCTTCGGCGAGCAGCTGGGCGCTTTCACGGCAGATGTCGTCTGAATGCTTGATCACGGTCTGGAGCTTGACCATGCGCTTCTCGATCGGCGCGCGTAGCTCGGCGTCGGAATAGGGCCGCCCGAGATAGGCGTGGCGCATGACGAACTTGCGCGGCTGCTTCAGGATTTCCAGGTGGCCGTAAAGCGCGCAGCCGATCGCGATTCCGTTGTCGCCGGCCGCCGGCTGGATCCAGACCTTCTCGAAGCCCGCCTCGCGCACGAGGCGTCCGTTGGCGACGCAATTGAGCGCGACGCCGCCCGCGATGACGAGGTTCTTCGCGCCAGTCGTATCGCGCAGCCAGCGCGCGCGGGCGAGCAGCACCTTCTCGGTATCGTCCTGGATGCGCCAGGCCATGTCCTTCCAGTGCTGCATCCGAGGGCTTTTTTCCCAGTCCGGCTCGCGCCCGAGCAGCCAGGGCTTGTCGAACGACAAGTCCCATTCGGGAATCGTAAGCGCGCCGTCCTTCTCGATGTCGATCAGCGGCCGGAATGCGTCGGGCTTGCCATAGGGGGCAAGGCCCATCACCTCGCCGCACTTGTTCCAGTTGGAGAAGATGTAGCTCGACACGCGGCTGTAGAGGGCACCGAGGCCCGGCATGTAGTAGAATTCGTCGGACAGGAAGCCGCGGCACGGGTTGAGCCAGACCTTCTTCAGCGCTTCGAGTGTCGCGCCTCTGAACTTGTAGTAGCTCTCCGACTCGCGGCCGAGCGGATCGGCTTTCTCGGTAAGCTGGCCCGGTTCGCGGATGTCGGCGGCATAGTTGCCGACGCCGTCCACCACCATCACGGCGCCCTCATCGAACGGGCAACACGCGAACGCGCTATAGGCGTGCGCAAGGTGATGCGAGAGCGTGACGACCTTGTTGGATTTCGAAAGATAGAGCGGATTTTTGGCGGCGGCCTTACGGTCCGTATCGGTCATCACCTCGGGAACGTCCTGCGCGACCATGCGGACTTCCAGCTCCTCGACCGGGAGCACGTAACAATTGCGCACCACCAGATCGACATCGTCGAGCGTGATCCCTTCCGCCTTGAGCACGTAGTCGACGACCTCCTGATAGAAGCCGGTCGCGTGCTTTTGGCGCGTGATGCGCTCCTTCTCGATCGCGAACGCGATCTCGCCGTCGCGCAACAGACAGGCGCTGACGTCGTGGTCGTAGGCGTTGATCCCGAGAACGTAGACGTGATTTTTCGGCATTGGACTCTTTTTTATGAAGGCTGGCCGGAGAGGGACCCGCCGGTCGTCAGGGCAGGAGAATGTTTTTTTTCTTCCGCGCTGCCAAGAGTGAGAGGTTTGCAATCGTGCAAGTGCTTAACTTTTGCGTTGCTCTCCCATCAATACAAGCAGGTTTTTCGCCTCGCGCGCGGCTTCGCGGCGGAATTGCGAGCGGAGGATGAATGGGCGTTAATCTCCTGAGATCACAGTGGCTTGAAGCAATATGTGCCCCCTTGACCGGGGCTCACCAAAGGGTAAGTTTGACGACCTTTTGCAAAAGGGAAGGTACGCCTATGACGAAAATCTGGACTGCCTTGGTTCGTGGCGTTGCGGTTGTCGCTCTCGTGGCGACAGCGCTCGTCAGCAATATCGGCACTTACGCTCTCGGCGTCGCCGGGATCACCACGATCGCCATGACGACGTCGGCCACTCAGGCCTCGGCGCAGTGGCGTCGTTACCGCCGTTTCCGTCGCTTCCGCCGTTGGTGGTAAGCGACTTGAACAGATAGCGTTTGGCCTTTCGGCCGAACGTGAAGCGGATAGCCGGGCGCGATCGACAACGATCGCGCCCGGTTTGCTTTTGACGGCTTCGATTTCCCGGAACCGTTCTGGAAAACTGATTTCCACGATAGCGGTTTTGCTTGTTTGTCACGCGCCGTTCCGGCGAATCGCGGCTGGTTCGCGTGACGTCTGTTCTCGGCTCGAAAAAAAGCTCGTGAAACCACGTAAGTAGCGCGGTTCACCGGTGTTAATCACAGATCATCGATTGTCCGGCGCATTAAGCCGGGATTTCTCGCGTGCCGTTATCGGAAGGCATGGCCGAGGAAAGGGTAAAACAGCCGGACATCTTTGCGGGTCCAGCCTGCGATCGATGCGACGGTGCGACGCGCCTGTTGAGCATCGAGCCGCACCGCCGGCGCAAGCGCTCCCACGTTTGGACGTTCGAATGCATTGCGTGCGGTGCCGTCGACAGCGTCGAGATGCCGATCCCGTACCGGCCCCACTGACCCGCCCCGCTTGCCGTGCGTTTTGGCGCGCCTCCAGATGCCGAAAGCCCGGCACGAGCGCCGGGCTTTCGGTGAATTTTTGTCGGTGTCGGGAAGGCTTATGAACGCTTCTCGGCGGTCCAGGTGCCCGAGCATTCGCCGCCCGCGCTCGCCCAGCGGCCGGTGCCGTCGCTCAGCGACAGGCGGCCGGAGCCACGGGCGCTCTGGTTGCCGCGCGCGACCGTCACGGTGACGGCGCCGGTCGGCTGGACGCTGCCGGTGACCGTGAACGAGGCATCGCCCGCGTAGTCGACGGTGCCGTTCGCGATCTTGATCGGGTAGCGGTAGGCGCGGTCGCAGGTGCCCTTCTCGGTGACGATCAGGACGCTCCAGGCGCCATCGAAGTTGGGTTTGGCGCCAGGGGCGGGCGCCGCCGGGACCGCGCTGGCGGCCAGGATCGCGAGCGTGGTCAGGGCGGAGGCGACTGTGGCGAAGCGGGTCATGATGGGCTCCTTGCGTTTTTCGGAAATTTCGTTGGTCCGAGAACTAACATCCGTCTGTTTCCGCAGAATGTTGCCTGTGTTTCGTGTGTGTCGCGGTCCGCGAGCCCCGCAACGCGACGTCGAGTTCGCTGCCGGCCTCGAATCGAGCCCGAACGCAAAAAGCCCGGGCGGCGCCCGGGCTTTCCCGAATTCGGTTTGGGTCTTGGCGTTAGGAAGATCTTGGCGTCAGGACGAGCGCCGTTCGGCGGTCCAGGTCCCCGAGCACTCGCCGCTCGAGGCCGTCCAGAGACCGGTGCCACCCGTGGGCGACAGGCGGCCCGAGCCGTTGGCGCTCTGGTTGCCGCGCGCGACCGTGACGGTCACGGCGCCGGTCGGCTGCACGCGGCCGGAGACCGTGAAGGAGGCGTCGCCCGCATAACCGACCGTGCCGTTGTCGATCTTGATCGGGTAGCGGTAGGCGCGGTCGCACGTGCCCTTCTCGGTCACGATCAGCACGCTCCAAGCGCCATCGAAGCCGGACTTCGCGGCGGCAGGGGCCGACGCCGGGACCGCGGTCGCGGCCAGCAGGGCGAGGGCGGTCAGGGCGGGAGCGAAACGGGTTAATGGGGTCATGGCAGCCTCCTGATTTCTCGTATAACTCGGCTATCGGCTTGGGGTTTCAGCCGAATTTTGCCTTGCTCGGTTTGTTTTTTGGGTGCCGGCTTGCAGCAACTCGGTCTTGTTACGCCCGGCCCTCTAATTGGTTCGTCGCAGGAGCGGTCCGCTCGGTTCAAAAGCGCGTGTCAAAGGCTGCGTCCGCTGCCTCCGGCCGCCGCCTCAAGCTCCATTAAGACACGGGAATCGTTGAATAATACTAAACCGACGCTTGTCGCCGGACTGGCAATTTGACGCGTGTCGTTAAGCCATCCGCAACGTGCCGAAATTGCCTTATTTCGCGGCAGGCGCGGGCGGGCGCAGCGCCTCGCTGAGATCATGGACGAAGGGGTCCTCGCGCCGTCCCCGCGCGGCCCCGAGGTCGAATAGGCCCTTCATGAATTGCGAATCGAAGGCGCCGCGGCCCTGCTGGTCGGCGGCGAGCGCCGGGTAGGCGAGATTGAAGGGCACGTTGCCACGCTTTGCGACCGCATAGGCCCGGTCGATCGCGACCCGCAGGGCGGATTGGACGCCGACGCTGATCGAATGGCCGAGAACGCCAAGGAGCGAGCGTTCGGTGAGCTGGAATTCCGGCGTGAGCCGCGTATTCGCGATCACGTAAAGCTCGGTCGCCGGGAGTTGATAGGTGCTCGACGTATTGAGGATCGGTTCGGGCGCGACAAAGAGCTGCGCCGCGAGGCCGCCGTCGGCGTGCATCTCCTGGGTCTTCTTCCCGTCCGCCTCGACATCGATCAGAACCGGCGGGAACAAACCCGGGATCGCGGTCGAGGCGAGAAGAACGTCGCGGAACAGCTTCAGCGCAGCGTCATCTCCGCGAACAGCGATCGCGCCCATGTTCCAGACGGTACTGCGCGCGGCGTCGAGATTGGTCGTGGTGATGAACAGCCGGCGGCCCGCGCGGTAGCCCTCGGCGACGGCGGCGAGTAGCTCGGGCGTCACTTCGTTGGCGATCAGCCGCTTCAGCGGCCAGGTATCGACCAGGCTTTCCGGCGTCTTCACGTCCTCGAAGATGTCGCCCGCATTGTATTCCGTATAGGCGCGCTTGAGGCGGTCATCCATCGACGAGCCGACGAACACGAACGGCGCCATCAGCGCGCCGGTGCTGACGCCCGTGACGAGCGCGAATTGCGGCCGCTTGCCCGAGGCCGACCATCCGTTGAGCAACCCGGCCCCGAACGCGCCGTCGCCGCCGCCGGTCGAGAGCGCGATCCACGGACCGCGCTCGGTCGGCAGCGCGCGCGTGAAGTCGGCGGCGGAATCGGCCCAGAAGCGCGCGTCGGGGATTCCCGCAATGATGGCGGAGTCCTGCTCGGCCGCGGTGAGATCGGGGCGGGTCGGGGCTTCGGCCGGCTTTTGCTGTTGCGTCGGCGTAGCAGGCTTCTTAGTCGCGGCACGCTGGCGGCATGCGTACGGGTTCATGCGCGCATAGGAGGCGAGGCGGCAGAGCGCGGGGCGGCCGCGCGCCTGCGCCGAGAACTCGGTCTGCGCGGAGACCGGCGTGAGCGCGGACAGCGGCGAAAGCGCAACCACGATCCCGGCGAAGACAGCGCTCAAGAGCAGACGCATGGTGAATTCGTCAGTTCCAGGGAGGAAGCGGTTCAATGCCGCGCCGCTGCAGGGATCACGCCGACGCGACAAACACAAGACTTGTGCAGCAAAGACAAGACTTGGCCAGCTATCTTCCAGGCGCGCGAGGCGCAATCTCATCCGGCATCGGCGGGATGCGCCGGCTCGGTCACTTCGGCTGCACGGTTGGATCGCCGCCGGGCGAGCCCGGCGGAGGAACGACTTCGATTGCCCCGCCGGCGGGTGGAGTCTTCTGGATTTCGGTGTCGACGCGCGGCGGCGGACAGATGACGCCGTTCGATCGGGCCAGCTTGTCGCTCAGATTCGTGTCGTGGTCGGTGTTGAGCGCGGCCGGGCAATTCACTTCGGGAACCTGGCGGTTCGGGTCTCCGGCTTGCGGGTGATTTGTCTGCGCCAGGGCGCCGCCGAGCCACGCGCCGATGGTCGCAATGGCAAGAATCGCCGGGAACATGCGCCGCATGGAATTTTCCTTCTCGTGGGCTGCGCTCCTGGAAGGATAACGCCTCGCATTTGTGAGCCGTTCCGCGGAACCGCGCCGCCGCTGCGCGGTTGAACCGCGGAGCGGCGCAGATTAGTTCCGCCCGCCGAAGCACCCGAAACGTTCTGCGCGCAAAAAGAGAGGACAAGGCCATGGGCTTCTTCACCAAGGACATCAAGACGATGGACGACCTGTTCGTGCACACGCTGCGCGACATCTATTACGCGGAAAATCAGATCGTGAAGGCGCTGCCCGACATGATCGAGAAGGCGAGCGATCCGCAGCTCCGCCAAGCGTTCCAGTCGCATCTCGGCGAGACCAAGAACCACGTGAAGCGCGTCGAGCAGGTGTTCAAGATGCATGGCGTCGACATCAAGGGCGTGGACTGCCCGGCGATCGACGGAATCATCGATGAAGCCAACGATGTCGCCGGCGAAGTCGACGACAGGCAAGTGCTCGACGCAGCCTTGATCGCCGCCGCGCAGGCGGTCGAACATTACGAGACCACGCGCTACGGCACGCTGATCGCCTGGGCGAAGCAACTTGGCCGCAACGACTGCGCCTCGGTGCTGCAGCAAAACCTCGACGAGGAAAAGGCGGCCGACCGCAAGCTCACCGACCTCGCCGAGCGCGGCGTCAATCGCAAGGCGGCCTGACGGCGGCCCGGAATGCGCAAAGCCCGCGAGGCATCGGCCTCACGGGCTAAGTCTTGTTCGGCAAACCGGAAAGATCAGCGCTGCTGGGCGGTCCAGTAGCCCGAGCAGGCCCCGGACGAACTCACCCCGCGCCATGTCCCGCGGCCCGCGCCGTGCGCAAGGCGGCCGGAGCCGGTCGCGCTCTGCGAGCCGGCCCAGACCCGAACAGAGACGCCCCCATTGCCGTTGACGCGTCCGCTCACGTTGACCGGAGCGCTGCCTTCGTAAAACACCGCGCCGTTGCGGATCGACAGGCCATAGCGGTAAGCGGAGTCGCACGGACCGCGCTGGGTGACGATCACCACGCTCCAATTCCCGTCGAAATTCGCGGCGCTCGCGGGCGCGCTCGACAGCACGGCCGCCGCGAGCGTGACCGCGGCAATGCTATTGGTGAAAAAGCGGGCAGGGCTCATGGATATCTCGCAGCCACAACACCAATTGCTGTTCCTGCATCGGAACATGCATTCCGTCCGACAGCGAATCAAGGCTGTGAAGATGTTACAAGCGATCGATTGAGGGACCGTGACAATTATGCCAACGAGCCCTGTTTTTGCGACCGATGCCGACGAGAGCGATCCGGTCTATGCGTACAAGCCGTCGCTCGTGGGCGGGCCGTTCGAATTCCGCCTCACCGCAGATGCGCTCGAATGGCGCAAGGACGGCCGTGTCGGGCGCGTCCTCTACGACCGGATTCGGCGCATCCGGCTGTCGTTTCGGCCGGCAACGGCACAAAATCACCGCTTCCTCGCCGAAGTCTGGCCGGAGAGCGGATCGCGATTGAAGATCGCGTCGGCCTCGTGGCGCAGCATGATGGAGCAGGAGCGGCTCGACGCGGCCTACAAGGCGTTCGTGACCGAACTCAATCGGCGCGTCGGCGCGGCCGGCGGCACGCCGCTGCTGCAGACCGGATCGCCGGTGCTGCTCTACTGGCCCGGATTTCTGATGTCGGCCGGCGCCTTGCTGGCGCTTGCCGCGCTGATCGTGCGGGCACTGCAGATGCAAGCCTGGAGCGGGGCCGCGTTCATCGCGGCGGTCCTCGCGCTGTTCCTGTGGCAGACGGTGAATTTCTTCCGCCGCAACCGGCCGGGCGTCTATCGCGCCGATGCGATCCCGGAGCAGGTCATGCCGCGGGCGTAAAGCCCTTCCGTACGACCAGCACCGAACACTTGGCGTAGCGCACCATGTGGCCGGCGTTGGATCCGAGAAAATAGGTTTTCATCGCCGGCCGGTGCGAGCTCATCACGATGAGATCGCAGCCGAAGGTTTTCGCCTCCTCCAGCACCTCGTGATAGATGCCGCCCTGGCGCACGACGGTCGAGACCTTCCCCGGTTCGAGCCCGCATTCCGCCGCGACGATCGTGAGCGCTTCCTCGGCGGAGCTTTTCTGCTGCACGTCGAAATCCGGCGGCACATATTCGGCAAGCATCACCGGCGTCATCGGAATGACGTTGACCAGCCGGATCGAGCCGTTCGAGCCGCGGGCGAGCGCCACGGCGGTCTCGATCGCGGGCTTGGCGTAGTTCGGATCGGCGAGATCGATAGGGATCAGAATCTTCTGGAACATGGCGGCTCCTCCCAAAAGCACGCGCACGCGGCATTGTGCCACAGTGCGAGGCGTTGCGCCTGCCAAATCAGCCGGGCGCCGGACGGTTTTCCTCTTGGCTCCGGTCTTGGCTTCGGCGCAACAGGTCGCCGGCGATGTCGGAGAGCGCGGGCTTCGGGAGCGCCACGAAGGGTAGCGGCCGGGCCACTTCGATTGCCGCGAGGCCGAGGCGGGCGGTAAGCAGCCCATTGAGCACGCCTTCGCCGAGGCGGGCCGAGAGCTTCGCCGCAATACCGTGGCCGAGCATCTGCTGGATCAGGCTGTCACCCGCCGCAAGGCCGCCGGTGACGGCGAGATGCGCGATGATGTGTCGCAGGAGCCGGATCAGCCCGAGCATGCCCGGCCGGCCGCCGTAAAGCGCCGCGAGCCGGCGGATCATGCCGACCGCCGCGATCAGCACGAACGCCATGTCGACCGCCGCGCGCGGGCTCACCGCGGTCACGAGCGAGACGCGGCGCGCGGTGCGCGCCACCAGGCGGGAGGCCTCCGCGTCGAGCGGCGCCATGAGTTTGCGCTCCGCGAGCCGCAGGAGATCGGCGCCGTCGATGATCTCGGTCAGGTGGTTTTCAAGATCGCGGCGGTCGCGCGCAAGCTGCGGGGCCGTCGCGAGCACGCCCGAGACCTCGCGCACGATGGCGCGCGCAGCATCCCGGTCGTCCGCGGCGATCGCAGCCTCGGCGCGGCTGTGCAGCGTCTCGATCGTGCCGAGACGGATCAGGCCGGCGACCTCCTTCGCCACGATGACGGCGAGCGCGAGGCCTGCGACGCCCGCGAGCGCCGCGCCGAGCGTACCGAGCCACGTCGCGCGCGCGAACAGGTCCTCGATCAGTGACGTCACCGCGAGCCCGCCGCCGAGCACGACAAGGCCGAAGAGCGCGGACCAGAAGACCGCGCCCCAGGAGAAGCGTTTGCGCGTAGGCGCCGGCGTGGCCGCCGCGACCGGGACCGGCAGGTCGAAGCTCTGCGGCTCGGGGGTGATGCGGACGGCATCGTTGAACCGCGGCCTGTCCTCCTCGTCCGCCGTCGCGACGACGACATGCGGGTCGTCGAGCCTGAATGCCGCGGGCTTGCGTTGCTCGGTCATGCGAGGCGGTCCCCGATCAGGAATTGCAGCGCACGGTCGAGGCGGATGTGGGGCAGGGCGGCTTCGCCCCACGGCCCCTGTTCGGTCGGCGGCGGACGGAAGCGCAGGAAACGGAAGTCGGTCTCGTCGGCGCTCGCGGCGGTGAGGCCCTTGAAGGCGGCCGGATCGAACAGCATCGCCGGGTCCTCGGGCAGGTCGCCGGGGAAGGAGGCGACTTCCGCCTCTCCGTCGAAGCGCTCGCCGCCCGCGACCTCTCCGGCGAGCGGCGTGCCGATGATCGCCGGCAGCGTGTCGCGTCCGCGCGTGACGCCCGCCTCGCGGGTCGCGCGCACGGCCGCGAGCGCGACCGTGTCGACTTGCGCTCCCGCGAATTGCGCGCGTTCGATCGCCAGCGTGGTGAGCCGGTTGAGAATGCGCTCGAGCCGGTCGTGGCTGGTGTGATGCAGATGATCCGCCTTGGTGGCGGCGAACAGGATGCGGTCGATGCGCGGCCGGAACAATGCGCTTGCGATCGTGGAGCGGCCGGTGCGGAAGCACGCGAGGATCTGCGCGAGCGCGCTTTCGAGATCCTGTACGGCGTCGGGCCCGGCATTGAAGGCGGCGAGCGCGTCGACCAGCACGATCTGGCGGTCGAGCCGCGCGAAATGATCGCGGAAGAACGGCCGCACCACCACGGATTTATAGGCCTCGTAGCGCCGCTCCATCATCGCCCAGAGCGAGCCCGGCGGTGCCTGCCGGTCGCCGTAGACCTCCAGCGGCGCAAATGTAAGGGCGGGCGAGCCCGCAAGGTCGCCCGGCATCAGGAAGCGGCCGGGCGGCAGCAGTCGCATGGCGTAGCGGTCGTTGCGGCACGCTTTCAGATAGTCGGTGAACAGCCGCGCGGCGGTGAGCGCGGCCTGTTCGTCCTCCGGGTCTTCCGGCTTGAGCGTCGCGCGATGCGCATGCCACGCGGCGGCGAGCTCTGCGCGCGGACCGGTCTGCGCCAGGATCAGCGCCTCGGCGGACCACTGCGCGTAGCTCATGCTGAGCAGCGGCAGGTCGAGCAGCCATTCGCCTGGATAGTCGACGATGTCGAGGGTGAGCGTTCGTTCGCGCGTCGATCCGTGGGCGGACTGGTACTCGATGACGAGGCGCAGCTCGCTGACGCGGCTGGTCGATTCCGGCCAGCGCCGCTCCTCGATGAGGGCACGCAGATGCGTCTCGTAGGCAAAGCGCGGCACGGCGTCGTCGGGTTGCGGTATAAGCCGCGCGCGCGCGATGCGTCCGCTGGCGAGCGCTTCGAACACCGGCAGCCGGCCGCGATGCAGGAGGTTGTGCACCAGCGCCGTGATGAAGACGGTCTTGCCGGCGCCTGAGAGGCCGGTCACGCCGAGCCGCACCGTCGGGTTGACGAACCCCGAGCCGAAATCGCCGAGCGCACGGGCGGCAAGGCGGAGGTCTTCGGCGACACCGGTGAACGTCAAACGCGTCAGGTCGGGGATCGGGCTCATCGGCGACGTGTCACATAGGTCGGTTCGTAGGTTTTCGCCAGACGGTTACTCAGTCTGTCTCGCCCTTGAGCGCGCGGGGTACGACGAAGCGCTCGATCCGGCCGGACTTCGGACGCAGCTTCTCCCACGCGTCGAACGGGAAATCGATCACCGCGAGCGCCGTGGTGGGGAATTTCTCGTTGAGACGCGCCCGCGTCTTGGCGTCGCCGCTGCCGATCAGCAGCATCGCGAAATCGGCGAGGCCGGGATTGTGCCCAACCATGAGCAGGCTCGCCACGCCGGGCGGCGTATCCATGGCGACTTGAAGCAGCGTGTCGGCATCGGCTTCATAGAGGCGGGCATCGTTGACGACCTTGGGCGCGGTCTTGAGCGCCGGCAGCACGAGGTCGAACGTCTGGCGCACGCGCGTCGCGGTCGAGGCGATGACCAGGTCGGGCGTGAGGTCGTGGCGCGCCATATAGGCGCCGACTTTCGGCGCGGCCTCGCGCCCGCGCGCGTTCAGTGCGCGGTCGTGGTCCGCCATGCCGGGCTTGCTCCAGTCGGACTTGGCATGGCGCAGCAGCATCAGGCGGCGCATTGGACAGCTCACACGTCGATTTCGCTCCCCTGAAAGTCTAGCATGGCCGGAAAAGCGGCCTTGCGAGGGCCGCGGCGCCACGGCAACAAGGGGCGATGACCGTCACCGATCAAAGCCCCTACGGGCCGACCTGGTACGCCGCGACCATGGTCAGTGCGCCGGAGCGTCGCCCGCTCACGCGCGACATCGACGTCGACGTGTGCGTGATCGGCGCGGGCCTTGCCGGGCTGACGGTCGCGCGCGAGGTCGCGCGGCGCGGCTGGTCGGTCGCGGTCCTGGAAGCCGGCAAGGTCGCGGCGCTGGCCTCGGGGCGCAATGGCGGGTTCGTGTCGCCGGGCTTTGCCGAAGATATCGAGACGATCATCGAGCGCGTCGGCCTGCCACGCGCGAAGGAACTGTGGGCGCTGTCGGAGGGCGGCGTCGACTACATCCGCGGCGCGATCCGCGAGAGCAACATGCCGGGCGTCGATCCGCGCGATGGGCGGCTGTCGGTCAGGCGCACCGACGATGCGGCCGGCTCGATCGAGCAGGTCGCGATGCTCCGCGTCGAGTTCGGCGCCGACGTCGAGGCCTGGCCGACCGAGCAGGTGCGCGAGGTGCTGCGCAGCGCGGCCTATTTCCAGGCGGTGCATTTCGCCAATGCCTTCCACATGCATCCGCTCAATTACGCGGTCGGCTTGGCCGCCGCGGCGGAAGCCGCGGGTGCGCGCATCTACGAGGGGACCGCCGCTACGGCAATCGATCCGGCGGGCGTGCGCAAGCGCATCCAGACGACCGGCGGTCTGGTACGCGCGCGTCATGCGGTGCTCGCCGCGAGCGTGCAGGCCGGCGGCGTCGACGGCGCGATCGGTGCGACGGTGGTGCCGGTCTCGACCTACGTGGCGGTCACGGCGCCGCTCGGCGAGACGCTGTTCGACGCGGTGCGCTACACCGGCGCGGTCGCCGATACCCGGCGCGCCGGCGATTACTACCGCGTCGTCGCCGACGACCGGCTGATGTGGGGCGGCCGTTTCACGACGCGGCCCGCATCGCCGCGGCGGCTGAAGGCGATGATGCGCCGCGACATGCTGCGCACCTACCCGCAACTCGACGAGGTCGAGATCGAATATGCCTGGGCCGGCACCATGGCGTATGCGGTGCATAAGATGCCGCAGATCGGCGAGCTTGCGCCCGGATACTGGCTGGCGAGTGCGTTCGGCGGCCACGGGCTCAATACGACTGCCATGGCGGGCGAGATGATCGCGCGTGCGATCCTCGACAATGACGACCGCTGGCGCCTGTTCTCGCCTTACGAGCTTGTCTGGGCGGGCGGGCGGTTCGGGCGGGTCGCCGCACAGGGGATCGCCTGGTCGATGCAGGCGCGCGACGCGCTGTCGGAAAAGATCGCGCGCTATCGCGACCACGCGCGGCGCCGCGCGGTCGAGCAGCAGGCGCAGTGGGCGGCGGAACAGGCTGCGCGCCGTGCCGAGCGCGAGGCCCGCCGCGCCGAGGAGGAAGCCAAGCGCGCGGCGGCTGAAGAGGCTCACAAGGTCGAAGTCGAAGCGCGCAAGGCGGAGCTCGCGGCGCGCAAGGAAGCCGCGCAGGCGCGGCGTGCCGAGCAGGCTGAGGCCGCACGCCGGGCGCGCGTGGAGGCCGAAGTCGCGCGGCGGCTCAAAGGCGGAGCCGCACCAGAGCCGGTCGTCGCCGCGCCGGAGCCGGTGGCCGAGGCCGCTCAACCCGTCGTGCCGGCTGCGCCGATCGCTGAGCCCGTGGTGGCCGAGCCGGAAAAGCCTGAGCCGATTGTCGTCGAAGCAGCGTTGCCCGCCGAGGTCGCGGTCGACGTCGCGGAGGCGGCGACCGAAGATGTCGAAGAGGCGCCCACCAGGCTCAAGAAAACCGCGGTGCGCAAGCCGCGCGCCGTCAAGCGCAAAAAGCCGACCCCTTCCGACCCGGAAGTCCCGTCGATTTGAGTCGCCTGAGCGTGCGTCTCGTCTTGGCGTTCACCGCGCTTGGCATTATGATCCAAGCCGTGGACTGACCTCTGCGGCGCGGAGTGAACAAGATGAGCGAAACGGCATTTGGGGTCGCTCTCGCGGCACGCGTCGACGACATGCTCGCGGCCTGCACCAAGTGCGGCGCGTGCTTTACGGCGTGCCCGATCACGGATGCGGCGGGCGTCGGTGGGGCCGATCCCCAAGCCGTCGTCACCGGTGTGCTCGACATCGTGCGCTTCGGCGATGGCCCGGAAGCGTCGCGGAAGTGGGCCACGAGTTGCATCATGAGCGGCGAGTGCATCAAGGCCTGCGACTACGGCGTCAACCCGCGCTTCCTGCTGTCGATTGCGCGCCTCGCGATGACGACGGCCAAGAACGAGCCGCCGGCTCGCCGCCGCACCGGAGTCGAGACCTTCCGCCGGATGAATCAGGATGTGACCGTCCTCTCGCGCATGCAGCTCGGCGACGCAGCGCTGGAGCGGCTTGGCCAGCGGCCGAGCAACAAGCCCGCGCAGCCCGAGCGTGATGGCGTGCCCGACGTGGTGTTCTACACCGGCTGCAACGTGCTCAAGACGCCGCATATCGCGTTGCTGTGTCTCGACATCATGGATGCGCTGGACGTGAGCTACCAGGTCATGGGCGGGCCGTCGCATTGCTGCGGCGTGATGCAATTGCGCGCCGGCGATGCCGAGGCGTCGGGGCGGTTCGCCGGCAACACCATCGATAAGCTCGCGCAGAGCAAGTCCGGTGAGGTGGTGTCGTGGTGTCCGAGCTGCTTCGTGCAGTTCACCGAAGTGATGCTGCCGACGTTCGCGCGCGCGGGGCACGAGAAGCCATTCGACATGACGCCGTTCATGCGTTTCGTGCGGCGTCATCTCGACCGGCTGCGGCCGCTGCTGCGCCATCGCGTCGACAGTCGCGTCACTTTGCACAAGCATCCGGGCATCGCGGGTGTCGTGGAGGCCGCAACCGACATCTTGTGCGCGGTGCCCGGCGTCGAGCTCGTCGACCTGCATCAACCCGTGGTCGGGCTGCAAAGCTTCAATCTGCAGATGCTTCCCGCCTACAAGCGCGAGCTTCAGCTCAAGGAACTGGAGGCTGCGCGCGACGCCGGCATCGATACGCTGGCGACGGTCTATCACTCGGACCAGCGCGAGCTCTGCGCGCACGAGCGCGACTGGCCGTTCCGCATCGTGAACATCCTGGAGATCGTCGGCGAGAGCATGGGCCTGCGCCAGGAGGACCACTACAAGCACCTCAAGATCACGCAGGATGCCGATGCGATCATGGCCGAGTGCGGCGATCTGATCGCGCAGCACGGGCTCGATCCGGATATGGCGCGCAACGTGGTGATCAGGGGTATGATCGCCGATCAGCCGCTGCCGCTCGTTGGTGGCGCGCGGTAATAAGTCAGCGGCCGTCGCGCAGCGCCCCGACGCCGGACGAGACGAAACGGCCACTAGTACCTCGTCACAGTGATT
>PLJS01000164.1 GCA_003140315.1 Hyphomicrobiales bacterium | reverse complement strand
TTATTCCATGCCGAAACACAGCTTAGGGTATTATGTAGCTATACAAGGTTCATAATCATTTTAGCTTATGCAGAGCAAAAAGATTGAGGTTCGGTGTGAGTGCGGTGAGAAAAAGACTATCGGTTCATTGATGACCAAGATAGTGGCGGGTGCCGAGCAGTTGCAACACACGCTCGACAGCAGCCAGTTCGACTTCCTCTCGCACAGTTTCTTCCACACCAAGCAGTGTGCCAAGTGCGAGGGCAGGAGCTTTATCAACATCGCCAACGGCCCCGATGATTTCGACAAGGAGACTTGTGGAGCGTGCAAGGGCACGGGGCGAGTAGTCGCTGGCAATTAGCTATATGACCATCGCTAAAATAATCGTCGCCATTGGGTTTGTTTACGCTATTCTGTTCGCAGTCGGAGTGCTTATTATTATTTGCCACACTGTCTAACATGCCACGCGCAATCAAGTTTAGGGTTTGGGACAAGCAGGACAAGGAGATGCGAGAAGTAACGGAGCTGTATTGGTCGTCGAGCGAGATTTGCGGAGTGCCTATGAAGGACGATACGCAAGCAATCATGACCCCCTGGGATGAACGCACGGTGCTGTTACAGTGTACTGTCCTCAAGGACAAGAATGGGAAGGAGATATGAGGGGGATATCGTGAAGTTTGCAGATGGCGCAGTACGCAGCGTGAAGTGGTTTGACCAGGGCTGGTTTCCAGGGATGCTCGGAGACTGGGAAGTCATCGGCAACGTGTGGGAAAATCCCGAACTTCTCAAATGATGTACTCAGAACGAATTGGTAACGAGCTGTACGTCTTTCGGAACGGCGAACTCGTTTATAAGCGCTGGGGCAAGAAAAAGACGCAACCCTCGCTGCTTTTCAATACCAACGGCTGGCCTAACGAATGGATTATATGACGCCCGAGACTCGCAAACTCATATCTAAGATGGCAGGCAGCAAGGGCGGCACGGCCGCGGCTAACGCGATGACGAAGGTGCAGCGTCGCGAGCGTGCACGAAAAGGAGGACTTGCCCGTCAGTCGAAGGCCCGCGCAGGGGCAGCGCGATTAAGTGTCTTGTAACCTGTCGCGTCTATCGTGGGTAAAGCACGTCGCTCCACGGGGCGTGCGTACAAGTAGGCGGCCCAGGTTGGTTTTGAGTCCTGGGACGCCTATTTTGTTTGTGTGCCAGTGGCGTCCGGCGTGGGCGCGTCGGCTGGCGCGGGTTCCGCTGCTGCCGCCTGCGTCCCCGCGTTGTACTCCTCGACCGTGGCTTCGAACTTGGCCTCTCGGGCCTCAATCTCGTCATCCACCGTGAAGTTCTTGGCGGCGGGTGCTTCCGTGCGCGGAGCGGCTTCCTGAGCGGCAATGCGGGCATCCTGGTCGGCTTTGTGTTCAGCGATACGGTCGGCAAATGCCTTCATCTCATCCGATTGCGCGGCAGGGGACTTGGACCCGCGGCCCAGCTCCGCTTGCCGGTGCATCAGCTCGACGCGTTGCTCGGCCGACAGGAGAGAGCTGGTCGCGTGGAACGCCGGGGCGCTAGAGGTGTCGATGCCATAGGCTTTGTAGAGGTCGCGCATCTTCGCGTCGCGCGCGCTCTTGGTGCGGCCACTCTCATGCGTCTTGTTCGAATAGCGCGGCGACTTGGTGCCGTTCTTGGCGATGTAGAGGCCGAGCTTGACTGCGCCTAGTACGACGCCTGCGGGATTGACCGGCGGAAAGCCACCGCCCTTCTTGCGCTTCACACCGCCGACCGGCCCGAGGTAGATGCTCTTGGTGCGCACCTTACCGCCGAAGCGATAGGACGTTTGAAGATATTTATATTGGCGTCCGCCAATCGTCTTTATCACGGTGTAGCTCATGCGCCGTTTTAGCCGAGCCTCACGAGCAAGTGAATTCTGCGCACCATGCGTCGCCGTTCGTCATGGCATCCGCCGTTGCGCATGGTGCCCGAAGGTTATTTTCGAGGTGGTATTATTACGAGCGGATCGCTCAAAGGAGGTAGCACATGAGCACCGCGACTATCGACCGAACCGCGCGCATCTGCGCGCTCAACGACAATCTGCGCACCACCTTCGGCGGCGGCAAGGTCATGCTCTCCGCCAGCGTTACTGAGATGGGCCATGAGTTGAAAGCCGCAGCTCTCATGGAGATGCGTAAGTTCACCGCCTTCGACGGTGGAAACGATCCGCACCGGGGGCACGACTTCGGCGCTTTTGAAATCGGCCACTACCGTTTCTTGTTCAAGATCGATTTGTATGAGGAGCCAGATGTCAAGAATGCAAATGGAGAACCAGTCGTCACCCGTGTGCTGACGATCATGTTGGCGGAAGAATATTGATGCGCAAAGAGCGCAACCCCACCTTTGATGTGGGGTTCCTTTTTGTCGCTACGAAAGTCACATGAACGCGTCGAACCAATTTAGACCATTCTTGCTGCGGCCGTGGCGATGCGCACCAGCGCATCCACTTGTATCCGGTCGAAAGCCGACGCCTTCAAACCATAATCGATATTCACGTAAGCCGGAGCCCGAAAGGCACGGCAGGCGACCAAACTACTACTGGGTTCCGATTGCGAAGAACCATCGATTTTCCCGGTCGCCAACCGCCTCACCGCAGATGCGGTAAGCTCAGAAATTCGTTTGCCTCCGTTACACCTTCAGCGTCGCCCCTTCGGGGATGACGCCTTCCTCAACGAAACGCCAAAGCGCAATCACCAACTTGCGTGCCAGCGCGACAATTCCAACCTTGCGACCGCGCATCCCCATTCCGCCAAACCGCTCGTGCCACCACAGCGAAAGCTTGCTGTTGGGCTGGTAGCGGAGCCAGAACCACGCCAGCTCGACCAGTGTTTGCCGCGCAAGCTTGGTGCCAGCTTTGCTGATCCCTCGATCTCGGCTCGTTTCACCGCTTGCGTATGGACTCGGCGCCAGTCCGACAAACGATGCCACATGTCGTCGGGTCTCGAATGTGCGATGGAAGACCTCGGCAACCAGTACAGTCGCCGTCGTCTCTCCCACCGCGCCGAGCGTCGCCAGAAGCTGAACCTTTTCGGCATGCGGAAAGCGTCCGCTCTTGTCAGCGAGTGCTTTCTTTCGGTCGGCGAGAACCTCTTCGATCTGCTGCGTGACAAAGTCGTAGTGACACAGCATGCGTTCAATGTCGCGCCGGAGGAACGGCGCCAATGGCCGACCATCGCCTGTCCTTATTGTGTCCAGGCGTTCCCGCAAACCCTTACCGATGCGTTTGCCGGTGAGCCAAATCCCGTGCAGCGCCAGAAGCCCTTTGATGCGCCCGACGATGCTGACGCGCGCTTCGACGAGGTGCTTTCGCTCGCGCTCAATGCGCTTCGCGTCTTCTTGCTCGACGCTCGGAATGAGCACGTCACGTGCCACCTCGCGATCCCCCGACAGCCAGGTGCGCAGTGTGCGTGTCATGCCTTCAGCATCGAGCCGATCGGTCTTGGCCCGGCGGCCACGGCGCGGCATCAGGAAACTCGCCGGATCGAACACAATCGTGCGAATGCCGCGCGCGATCAGAAGCCGGGCAAGCCAGAAGCCATCGTAACCGACCTCGTAACAGAGAACGATCTGCAGCGGGCGACCCAGCTGATGCTCCGCCTTGGCCTTGCTGCTGTAGAGAATGCCGATCAGCCGATCGACATCGCTGGCCTTGATCTTGTGGACGACCGTCTGGCTGTCGCCTGGAACCGCAAACGCACACACCCAGATTGTCTTGCTCAGCTCGAGCGCCGCACAGCATACATTGGCAGTATCAATGTTCGTCGTCATTGAAAGAGCTCCCGTGTTGATCACCGAGGTGATCATCAAGAGAGGGCACGATTCTGCGCCTCTCGCTTCATAGGATCTATTACGATAAGGAGCTGGAGTACGGCTCTGAAGACCCAAGCGACCCCGACAAGACAACGAGGGTCCTCACGCTGATGTTGTCGGAGGACTACTGATCCTCACCGTGGTCTGGCCCTCGCTTCAATGCGGGGGTTCTTTTTATCTGCACTTAAACACAGTGAGCAGAACTAGCGGCACTGACGAGGTCGCAGTCGGAACCTGGAGAATGCTGAATAGCTTGTTGTCGAAATCGACTGTCAGTTGCTTAACACCGATTACTCCGTCCTCACGCCAGACCACAATCGTGTGTGAGTTTGTGAAGTCCCTCGTCATTTCATAAGTAACTTTTCCGTACTCTTTGCGACGCTCAGCTATCTCGGGAAACTCAATTATCTTGAGCGTCGTCTTGCTTGCGGCCTGTAGCCGGTAGCGAACTGTTGGCTTCGAGAAATTGTCGCCGTCTACAGATATGCCGCGATAGGCCTGCTCCGGCAATGCGATTGAGGTCGCATAGCTCTGGAAGCAATCGAGTGTCACTAAAGGCAAACTGTCGGGTGCGGGTTGCGCGTGACCGACGCATCCAAGCAAAATCACCATTGGAATGGACAGTACCGCGGCTCTCATAAACTCACCCCGTGCTACAATGGGGAGTATGGCTGGTCTAATTGGGGGCAACAAGATCATCTTCTCGGGTGAACCCAAATCAACCCAGCACATCTACCGCTCGGCATGTCGCGGCGGCTTTGCCCAGCTCTACATGACCGCGGAGGGCAAGGCGCTCAAAGAGCAGTACCAATGGGAGGCGCGCAGCCAGTGGAAGGGGCCGCCGCTGTCCGGCGACATCGAGGTGCACATCACCTTCTACTTCGGCACCAAACGCCGGGCCGACTTGGACAACTTCAACAAGCTCGCGCTTGATGCGCTAACCGGCATCGTCTACGAGGACGACAGTCAAATAGCGGAGCTGACGCTCAAGCGGGCGTATGCCCCGAAGAAGCCGCGCATAGAAATGGCTATCGATTCAATGCGTTATATAGAGTGTAGCTAATAAATAGAAGGAAGAGAGCCGCGATCACGGCTATCGCCGTCTTCTGCCTGAAAAACTCCACGATCGGTCGAGTGCGATCAGCTTCATCGACCTTCGGGTCGGGCGGGCGGCCCAACAGCTCCGCCAGTTCTTTCTCCAAGGCTGCTTGAACGTCATCCGCTTGAATTTGAGAGTTAGCCTCGATAGCTGATGGACGTGACTCCGGTTTCGTCGTGAGAGGAGACGCTGCGATTCCTTCCTCCGAGGATGACGTTCGCGATCGCCCTTGGTAGAAGGGATCGCCTTCTTGGTAGAAGGGATCGCCTTGGCCAATCAGCACTGCCAGTTCGCTTAGCGGGTCTGCGGCTTTATAGCGGGAATAGATTCGCGAAGGTGTGCCTGGATTAGGATCAGGAAGCGGGTTTGACTTGATAGTAGGTTCGACCGGAGTAGTTTTGGTAATGACAGGCGTCCGGGGCGCGGAAAGTGGAACCGGTCTGGACCGCGGGTCAGGCTGCTCAATAAGTCTCTCCGGCTCAGCACGGAGTGGGAAGAATGGCTGAAGACGCCGGATGATGGGCTCGATGTGTTTCTCTACATTACCATCCAGCGCATTCGTCCACTGTACTGATATGAGATGAGCCTCGATCCCGCCGGTCGGCTCGATATCCTCGATTCGCACTGGATAGATAGTGATGTCGCGCTTTCCCGCCATGGCAAGCTCGCGCTTCACCCACTTGGAAGCGTTGGCGGCTTTGCTGAATAGCAACACAACCGCAACGCTTTTGTTCAGCGCCTCGACGATGTTGTCGTCCCACTCCTTACCGGGTTCCAGATCGCTCGGACGGGATGAGTACCAACATTTGATGTGCTGGCTTTCGAGGGCCGTGTACAGTCGCACGCCGATCGCATCGTCCACGTGCGAATGGCTGATAAACACCCACTTCTTTTCATCGACGGCCATTGGGAACCATCCGAGTCATGTAGATAGCCCACGTGTTTGAAGAGCGCTAGCGTTACAAAGCCCTCTGCCTCGCTACCATTGAGGCATGACGGGCACTGAGCTTGAGACATTTTGCACTGAACTAAACGGCGGTGCCTCGATCGGCACGACCGTCCTCTTTCAATTCATCAATCTAGCCAAGGCGATGGTGGAGCAGCTGCGGCCGTGGGTGCTGCTGCGCTACACGGATACGAGCAAGACGGTCGCAGCCGACAACACCTGGCAGACAGCCATAGACCTCTCCACCATTGACCGGCTCAATCGGTTCTACGGCCAGACGCCCATCAAGCTTTTCGACGGCAACAACCGCATCCAGTACTTCAAGCAGATGCCTTTCGATCGGCGACTTGAGTACCGACTGCGGCCAAACACCTTCGTCTACGACGAGGCGAGCAAGACGCTGTACCTCAACGGCACGCTGCAGTTCGCGGGCACGCTCTACATCGACCACGTCAAGGACAGCCCGGACATCACGGACGACGACAACTCATCGTGGGTATTCCCGAGCTGGTCACACGCGCTCTTGGGTTTCTACGCGGTAGCGATCAACAAGGGCGGCGTGGACTATGACGACATCAACCGCCTCATGGCTCCGGACAACCGAGCGCAGGCCAACGCAATCATCCAGCGGCTAGAGGCATGGGATGGCGAGAAGCAGCTTGCGGCGCAGATGAACGTGGATACCGCGCATCAGCAGAATGACGACTGGAGGCCGGGCGCCATCAATCTCTAATGAGGATTCCCGACTACACGGTCTCACAGTTCGGTGGCCTCAACACTTTCATCAAAGACGTGAAGACGCTGAAGCCCGGCGTCGCAACCGATAGCCTCAACTGGCTTACGGCGAAGTACGGAGATCACATAGAGCTTCGGCGAGGCTCCGCTTTGCTCGGTCAAACGCGCATAGACGGTGCTGGCAAGATCACCGGACTAGGCGTCGGAACGCGATACGACGGAGCGCAGGTTCCTTTCTGGAGCCGCGGCAAGAAAATTGAGTATTACGATGCGACGGCCAATGACCGCGCCGAGGTTGGAAGCGACCAACTGGGCGTCGCGGCAGACGGGGAGGATTGTTGGTTCTCGCCCTATGCGAACTTGGGCGGCTCGATGATGTACGCGGGCTCGCCCAACAGCGGCATCTACAAAATTCCGGTCGCCAATCCGGCAAGCGCCGTTGACCAGCTCGTCGACAACTTCCGCTTCGGGATACTGCGCTTCGGCCAGGGCCGATCGTTCGCGGGCCAGCGTAACGGCACGGTTGCGGGCAACCTGGACAAGACCGGCGTCTATCTCTCGGCGATCGATAAGGCGAACTTGTCGCTCTACTCGCCGACCACCAACGAGAGCGTCGGGGCAGGAGATGGCACGACAACGGCATTCGCCCACACCGTCAGCGATATCGATGCGCCAAAGACAATCATGTATCCGTCCGTCTGGGCTCCGGTGGCTGCGGGCACGGCCATCAGCGCGATCACACAGGCATCCTTGGCGGTCGTCAATTCGACGGCTCACGGCCTTTCAAACGGCGACCGCGTCGTGCTCTTCGGCGTGACCGGCATGACGCAGATAAACGGCCTGCTCGCAACGGCTACCGTCACAACGCCCGACCAGGTCCAGCTCGACATCGACTCTTCAGCGTTCGGCGCCTACATCAGCGGTGGCACCCTTGCGAAGGCCGAACTGTTTACCGACGACCGCAATGGCACTCTCGTGGGATCGCTCGGCGGCACAGGCACAGTCAACTACGCCACTGGCGCATTGGCGGTGACCTTCTCTGCCGCGCCTCCGGCGTCCGGCCCGATCTCATGCAGCTATTACGTTGAGAATGCCACCAGCGGCGGTCCGCTCGATTTTGACACAAGCGACGCCAGCGCAGGCAAGGCGAAGATCTTCCGGCAGGATGACGGCGGTTCGTTCATGGCCGTACTTCCGTTCCTGGACGTGGAGTATTGCTTCCACCTGCTGAAGACCTGGGCGCTTACGACGACGATTGACGACACGCAGGCGACCAACCTGCCGTACCGCAACATCGGCATCCCGTATCCGCGCGCGGTCAAGGAGACGCCCGACGGCATTCTCTGCATCGACGTATCGAACCCCAACGACCCGAAGGTGCGCAGGCTCGAAATCGGTCAGAACACAGAGCCGGCTCCGGAAATCTGTACAGGACGCTAAGTGGAGTTTCTGCCTGACGGCGGGCACGATTGGCCCGCGAATCAGGAGAGACCATGAGCAGGCGAGCACGCCGGAACCACACAGCGGCCTTCAAGGCGAA
>PLJS01000202.1 GCA_003140315.1 Hyphomicrobiales bacterium | reverse complement strand
TTCGTCCTCCTGAGCAAGCCGGATCACCAATTGCTCAGGCTCGACCTCGATCGGTCGAGACGCGCGTGTAGATCGCGCATCGAACCTGCTTCGATGGGTGGGTCTTCATGATGGCGAACCTGTCGACGGCCTATCTCGAAGCCCGAAGACTCTTGGCCCGTTCCAGCGCGTCCCCGTGATGGCGAACACGACACTGGAGAGGCTCGGATAGGTCTTGCCCCCCAGGCAAACCCTCCCTCAAGAACCGCGACCCGTTGCATCTCGCCGTTCCACTCCCGCGTCAGCATCGTGCCAGGACGGAGTTCGGCAATCCGACCAAAGAAACTCGCTAAAGGCGTCGTGTCTTTGGCGAAGCCGCCCGACCGCCGCAGTTCCCCGCGAGCGAACGGAACCGCATATGCGTTTTTTTGGATTGAGTTCGCTCGCATTCTTTACCTAGCCACTTACTTTTCTTCACCAACAAACGCCTCAATGCGGGTGAGTAGATAGATTGGGGTTTCCTCCATTGGGTAATGCCCGGCGTTCGCGATGACTTCGATACTCACGTGGGGATATAGCGCCGGGAATGCAGCGCGCACGATCTCTTCCTTGACGCCGTTGTCGTGCTGACCCGCGAGCACCAACATCGGGCAACGCACGGTTTTCGCCTGCGCCGAGAGATCGTCCCTGATGAAGGAATGCATGTAACTCTTGAATGCTTCAGGCTTAGCGGTCGCGCGCGCACCGGCGAGCAGCCGGTCAATCCACACCTTCGAGAGGCGATTACCGACCGAGTCTCCGATCAGCGCGCGCGCCGCGTCGTCGTTTTCGCACGCAGCGTTGAAAAAATCGAAACCCGCTTGGTCCACCGGCATTGGGAAAGCCGGGACAGGCGTGATTGCGATCACGGAATTTACACGCGGGCCGGCGTCCATCGCGATTTTCTGCGCGGCCTTGCCACCCATCGAATGCCCGACGACACTGAAGCTGGTCCATCCAAGCCGGTCGGCCAGCGTAATCGTGTCGGCGGCGATCTCAGCCATCGTGTACTCGCCAGCTTCATTGCGTGAGTGGCCATATCCTCGGATGTCGACGAATGCGTAAGTAAAACGGCTGGTATCGAGACAATCGAACATCGGCGCGAAGGCGCGGTGATCTCCGAACCAGCCGTGGATGACCGCGACCTTGGTGGGGCCGTTGCCGATTGCCTTGTGAAAAATCATCTCAAACTTTCCCGACGATCATTGCTTTCGCAAACCGGCCACTGTCAGGATCGACGTCCATTTGTCGATGTCGGCGCGGATGAAATTGGAGAATTCGGCAGGGCCGCCTCCAAGCGAGTCGATGCCCTGCGGTTTCAACGCGGCCTGGACCAATTCGCTTCTGAGCGCTTCGTTGGCAGCTGCCGAGAGCTTGTTCACGATGTCCGGCGGTGTGTTGGCTGGCGCCAGCAAACCCATCCAGATGCCGGCGTCAAAATCGGCCAGGCCAGCCTCCTGCATCGTAGGCACACGCGGCATGATGCCGGCGCGCCTTGGCTGCGCCACCGCGATCGCCTTAAGGGTGCCGGCCGCGATATGCGGCGCGAGCGTCGCCGCCACGTTGAACATTAACGTGATGCGGCCAGCGAGCAGATCATTGACCGCCTGGTTACTGCCGCCCTGATAGTGGACCGCGACGATCTTGGTTCCGATCTTGTTGTTGAACAATTCGGCCGCCAGATGGCTTGCCGTTCCGGCGCCGGAGGTGCCGAAGGTAAGGTTTTCAGGCTTTGCCTTTGCAAGCGCGATCAGTTCCTTGAGATCGTTCGCGGGCACGGAGGGATTTGCGACTAGAACATTCGGCACCACTGCGAGAAGAGCGACTGGCGCCATATCGCGTCCGAGGTTAAAGCCAGAATTGGTCTGCGCCGGATTGATCGTGTTGGCGACGGTAGCCATGAACAACGTGTATCCGTCAGGCGACGCGCGGGCGACGGCCTCGGCCGCAAGCATGCTGCTGTTGCCGGCCCGGTTCTCGACAACGACGGCCTGATTGAATTTCTGCTCCATCTGCCGCGCCAGCATGCGGGCGAGAATGTCGGCGGATGAGGCCGGGCCGAAGCCGACGACAATCTTGATCGGATGCGACGGGTAGGTCTGGGCGGATGCGCTGAACGCCCCCAGCGCGCTCAAGGTCCCAGCAAAGCAAAGACCCAAAATTCTCGGACGACCCATAATCCCCCCTGTATGCCGACGACAGTAGCCTGTCCAACCGATACGGCCATCCATGATTGGAGGCTCGCGGGCGAATGCTATTGCACGATAGCTGTTGTTGCCACTCATGTTGTGGCGACGAACGTGCCCCAGTCGGGCATCGTTCACTCGAGAGCTGGTGGGCGGAGGATAGCTACCACCGAGAACGAACAACGTTGCCGTCGTCGGCGACAACGGGCGCCAACAGATGCACAAAGACGCGTCTGCGGTTTGGTGGAGCTTTGCATGTGTGCCGCATTCGCGCGACACGCTCGGCACCTGACGGATCACCGTCGTGTGGTCAAACCAGACCCGGACGGGGTTCGCCATGATAAGCCCGACGCCGATGAGGGCGAGACAGCCGCTTGCCGCCACGATCGACGCAATCGCCCCCCCCGGGCGCTCACAACATCGCGACGATCCGCGCGCCTTTCGTGTCTGGTCGGGCCGCGACCGCGGTGGTACCGTCTTGATCGCGCACTGCGTTTTTTTGGTTCGGGCGAGACTTAGCAGCGCTAGCCTGCCGGCTCTCTATCACGGAGCGACGTTGCCTGGGCGCATAAAGGCACTGCAGAACGGCTGAAAGCGCTGAGTGAGCAAAACGCGCCCAGCAAATGATCGCAGCCGAAGCGCGATTTCACGCGAGGGAATGAGCGGAGCGGTAGATTCCAACCCGCGCTGCCGCTAGAAGGAGGTAGTCGCAAGAAAAAATTGAGGTAATCGAGTCAGACGACAAGCGTCCGCCGGTAGGTACTAGAGCGCCGCGCGCAATCAGGATGCCCAAAACGAGCGCGAAGCCAAATGCCACGGAAAAAGAAAGCCTTGAAGCAAGGTCGGAAGAAAGTCCGCCCAAAACGGAAGCCCCGCCGTAGTCCTTCCGATGGATTCATCACTGTCGCCCGTCGCCTTGAGGTCGATCAGGACAAGGCGGCTTTTGAAGCGAAGTTAGGGAAGTTCGCCAAAGCCAAGCCGACCGAACGGCAATGAAACTTTCGCTGGGCTTCGTTAAATCAGGTCTTGCGCGACAATCAGTGATTTAAACGAGTTATTCGATAGCGTCACCTTGCGGCGCGTCTCCCGGGTAACTGGCGGTGCTTGTCGTGATTGGGCAAAAATCGTGAGGCCAAATTCACCGCCGGATCTGATCAGTTCGTTTCTTTCACACGTCAAAGCAACTGCCAACCCGAGCGTCGCCAAGTGCGAGCGTCTGGAACAGTAGACCGCGAGCAGTGCCCGGACTTGCGGGGGAACGCTCTCGACCAAGGCGTGGAGCTCTTCGGGGGACGCTCGATACAATTCCCCAAACAGGGAATCTGGAACAGGGCAGTGTTCTTCCTGAGGAATTCCGGGCATATGCACTCCTTGACTGAATGACATGCGAACCATTCGGTTAAGGCCGCGTTAAGTGTGACCCGCTGGGACGGCACACCCTTCTCACGGCGGTAAGGCTAGTGAGTGCTGCTGTCCTTCGCTTCGCGATCTAGCCTGTTGAGAAAATCCGCCATGTCGTCAGCATCATCCATCAGCATGTCAGTCTGCCAGCGGTCCTCGACCACGGCGGGTGCATTCGTCACCGTGTCCCAAACTGCCCAGCCGTTCTCTACCTTTCGGAGTTCGTAGCGCATTGCGCGATTGTCGTGATGTACCCAACGGCTGGCAAGCGGGGGGCAGCTTTTCCCCGGCGATCCTCGCCGGACTTGACACGACACGCAGGCAGACTTCCACAATGCGCCATCTTGAGGCGCACCACCTCAATACCCTCTTCGCCGTTCTTTCTTCGCGACCTTACGGGCGGCATACCGCACGTCGCGAGCCGCTTTCTGTTCGGCTTTTAATGCATCATCCCGTTCGACCTGCTCGGCTTTCAACGCAGCATCGCGTTCGACCCGCTCAATAGCCTCCCGCGCTGCTTGCTCGGTTGAAAGACGCCTGGCCTCTGCGGCGATCTCCGCCTGTTTGGCGGCTTCCGCCTCTCGCGCTTGCCGGACAAGTTTGCGCTCGCCGGCGCGTGCGGTACGCGCTGTCGCTACGGCAGCGCGCTCGCGACCCTTCTCAATCGTAACTGGATCATTCGGACCGGGAGACTCCCTGAACTTCGCGAGCGTGGCCTTCTTTGCCTTCGCCGCATCGCTTCGGCGGTCTTCGAAACTCGGATTCTTGAAGTTTCCCATTGGCAGGTCTCTGAGCTGGCGCCGAGCTCGGCGCGACATAACCGCCGTTCAGACCATGGTAGCGCGGCGCGAAGGCGCGCGAAAGCCGCCCAGAGGTACCCCGAGAAAATCCCGACATTCGAACAGTGGCAGGCACGACGGGTCGCCTAGCCATAACGCCTGTCTAGGAACAACTTGAGTGCTTCCTTGCCGGCCCGGTGTGCCATGGTCATCGTTTCAAAATACACCGGCGAAAGAGCGACGGCGCCGGCTCGGCCAGCACGGTGAATCTCCCAGCGCCACGGCNNCTCTTCTTTACGACAAAGGAATAGTCGTCCGGCTTAAAATTCATCGACATCCGCGCACTATGCGCCTCTTCCATAACCGCGCACGCTCTCATTGCGAACACAATCGGGGTTCCGACTGGCCTGAACACGGAGAGCCTCTATGAACACCTTCATAGACTGCCGAGCGATGGAAGCGATGTGCCACGAGCTTACGTTGGCTGACGAGGCGCACAGCTGGAAATGGGAAGCGCGCGCTGAGAGATGGCACGACGTAGGGCACCGCAAACTCGCTGACCACTTCCGGGAAATTGACACCGGAGACGCAACGGCTTCCCTTGTCCCTACCCCTTCAAAGGCGAACTGAAAAGAAGCGCCCCGGGCGACGGAGAGATGTGAGCTTGCGGCTCAGCCTGCCCCAGTCGGTTACTTGATAGCGAAGTCCTCTTTAGTGAGTTTCGTGCCCTTCATCTCATCCCGCATCCAGACCGGGGTCATGCCGCGACCAGCCCATTTCAGGGTCTTATCTTTCTTGCTCTGATACTTCGGCTTCGCCTTTGCACGCTTGCCGGTTCTGTTCGGCGTCACCGCCTTGACCGCCGCCGAGGTCTTTTTCGAGACGTAGCCGCCGAGCTGGGAAAGCTGGTGCTCGAAATACGCCCTTTGCTCACTGACCTTCTTCGCAAGGACGTTTTGTAGGCCTTCGATATACGCGCGAAGCTGGCCCACTTCCATCTTTGCGACGTTACCGCCCTTGCCAATGTTCCCTTCGGACTTCTTATTTTTCGAACCGGGGGGACGGCCGCGCCTTGCCTTCTTTACCATAATAGACCTCGATAATGGGCTGGGGATTCGCGTCATATAGGCTCTTTTATTGGCCTTTGAAACTCCCGCCAAGCGGTTGTGCTTAGTAATTGACGAATTTTTGAAGTCGCGTCTGGATCGGTATCCGATAGGCGGCATGGAAGCATTCCAAAGGGTGCGCCGTTGTGCCCAGGATTTTATCCTCCCCTCTCCGCTCCCACGCCCGCTCGTGTTGGGCGCGGCTTGGCCGAAATTCGATTTTAGGACGATG
>PLJS01000251.1 GCA_003140315.1 Hyphomicrobiales bacterium | reverse complement strand
TTAGCACATGTGGTGGTGGGGCAAAGCAGCGCGGTGTTCGTGTTGGAAGTGAGACGTCTCAGGTGACTGTAGCCCGCATGGAACGAAGCGCAATGCGGGGAGGGCCTTCATTATGCTATGATCGGCCATGGGTAAGCATCGCAACGACCTGCACCTGACTGACGCCCAGCTTGCCGAAGTGCGCCGCCGCCGCGCTGCCCCGGATCGCAAGCTCGTCTCCCACGCGGACGCAAAAGAGCGGCTGAGCCGACTTCCTGGATGAAGCTCATCTTCGACGATTGCGCTCGGCGATCTCGAAGGCATTCATCATTGGATCGCGCAGGATTGGGAAGCGAGCTTGGAGGAGCGGAGGAGGCGGAAGGAGTAGCTCATAGCCCGCATGGAGCGTAGCGCAATGCGGGGGCCGATCGCGCCTGCGGACGCTCTGGTCCCGGATTTCGCTGCGCTCAATCCGGGCTACGATTGCTTTTTTGCGAGAACGCAGACCATCAACATCATCTGGGTGACCGACAAGGTAATTAAAATAGGCCGGTCTTTTGGATTACTCTTCCATCTGCTTCTCGATGGCGGCTCAATTTCCTCTCCGTACGACTCTAAATCCCATTTTCTCCGCATCGTCCAAATATCTGATAACGCTCGACGGCAGCGGTCGCTTTGTGCCTTTCTCCCTTCGTTTGATTTTCGCAATTTCTTCGAGCCGAATGTGAGCGGCTCGGAGGCTAATGTCGAAGCGTTCTGCGAGTTCTTGAGCGGTCATAGGGAGTCAACTACACTAGATGCGCCGGCACGAGGAAAGCTGCTGCAAAACGTTCGGCATCCCTTTCGTCCGGACCGACCTGTCTAGCGAATTTCTTCGCTAACACGTCGGTCGTTCCACGATAACGAGTGCCCTCATGCCTCAGCGCCACATGCCCGATTTCATGAGCGATGGTGAACCGAGCGCGCCGTCGTTCCGATTCCGAATAGGTGTGCATTGCACTCGCGGCGCAGAATGTACTTTCGCGAATGTAAAGTAACCGCTCGTCCGAATCGAAGCATGCTTCGTCGTTCGGCATTTCGCTGTCCGGAACGCGAACATAGTTTTTGATTATGCCATGATCCTTCAACTTGATGATCACCGTGGTCATGTCCGGACGTGGCTGGTCGTCGATCCCTATCGTGATGCGCAATTGACGCGCAGCTAGTTCGATATCTTCATCACTACGACCGGCCATGTTGTCCTCCGTTTAACTACACCCCGTCGTGCTCCCGCACGTATCGCACTTCATGCAGGTGCCGTTCCGCACCAGCGTGAAATTCCCGCATTCGCCGCACGCCTCTCCCTCGTAGCCCTTCGCTTTCGCCTCGGCGCGTTTCTCAGCCGCATGCGCGCGGGCGTCGGCTTTGGCCCAGGGGAGGGTTTCGAGCTGTTGCGCGGGCGAGAGCTTTGCTTCGGGCTCGACCTTGAGCGCGGTCGCGCCGGCGGTCTCGGTGCGGTGGGAGGCAAGCGCCGTCACGACCCCACCCCGGCCGCCTTCGGCTGAAGCCCCACCCGGCGCGCTGCGCGCTTCTCCCTCCCCACTTTGTGGGGAGGGAGAAGCGCTGCCCAGCGCGGCGAGCTGCTTGCGCGAGCGCGTGATGCCCTTCGACACGAAACGCGTGTCGGGCGACGCCCGCCCTTCGTCCACGCCCTTGCCGAGTGCGTCGAAGCCGCCGGCCTCGCTCGGGTCGACATGGGCGAGATCGAAGCGCGAGAGATACGACACCGCGAGCTCGCGGAACACGTAGTCCAAAATCGAGGTCGCGTATTTGATCGAGTCGTTGCCCTGGACAGGACCACTTGGTTCAAAACGAGTGAACGTGAAGGCGTCGACATATTCCTCGAGCGGCACGCCGTACTGCATGCCGAGCGAGACCGCGATCGCGAAGTTGTTGAGGAGCGAGCGCAGCGCCGCGCCCTCCTTGTGCATGTCGATGAAGATCTCGCCGAGCCGCCCGTCGTCATATTCGCCGGTGCGAAGATAGACCTTGTGGCCGCCGACCACGGCCTTCTGGGTGTAGCCCTTGCGACGGTCGGGCATGCGCTCGCGCTCGCGCAGCACCGTGATGCGCTCGACGATCTTCTCCACCACGCGCTCGGCCGCCGCGCTCGCGCGCGCCGCCATCGGCTTCTCGATGAAGGCCGCGATCGCGTCATCGGCGTCGTCGTCCTCGGCGTCGGCGATGAGCTGGCTCTGCAGCGGCTGGCTCAGCTTGGAGCCGTCGCGGTAGANNGAAGGGCTGCGCCGCCGCCATCATGCGGATGTGGCTTTCCACCGAGAGATAGCGCTTGCCGGTGCGCCCGCACGGATTGGCGCAGTCGAACACCGGATAGTGTTGGACTTTCAAATGCGGCGCGCCTTCCACCGTCATCGCGCCGCAGACGTGCACGTTCGCGGCCTCGATCTCGCGCTTGGTGAAACCGAGCGCCGAGAGGAGGTCGAAACTCGGGGAGGCGATCGCCTCGGCCTCAAGGCCGAGCTCGTTTCTGAGCACGTCCTCGCCCAGCGTCCACTTGTTGAACGCGAACTTGATGTCGAACGCGGTCGGCAGCGCCTTCTCGACCTTGGCGATCGATTCCTCGGTGAAGCCCTTCGCCTTCAAGGTCGAATGGTTGATGCCCGGCGCCTGGCCGAGGCTGCCGTGGCCGAGCGCATAGACCTCGATCTCGCCAATGTCCGATGCCGAATAGCCGAGCACGCGCAGCGCTTCCGGCACCGCCCGATTGATGATCTTGAAGTAGCCGCCNNGTGTCGCAATCCATCACCAGGCCGATCGTGCCGGTCGGCGCAATGACGGTCGATTGCGCGTTGCGGTAGCCGCGCTGCTCGCCGAGGCTGAGCGCCTTGTCCCAGGCGGCGCGCGCGCGTGCGGCCAATGCAGCATAGCGGTGCGATCCGTCCGCCAGCACCGAATGGTCGAGCCGCACCGGCGGCTGCGCCACCTTCTCGTAGCCGGTCTTCTCGCCATAGGCGGCGCGGCGATGGTTGCGCATCACGCGCAGCATGTGCTCGCGGTTCTTCTTGAAGCCCGGGAACGGCCCGAGCTCTCCCGCCATCTCGGCGGAGGTCGCGTATGCAATACCGGTCATGACCGCCGAGAGCGCGCCGCAGATCGCGCGGCCGGCGTCTGAGTCATACGGAATGCCGGACGACATCAGCAGCCCGCCGATATTGGCGTAGCCGAGGCCGAGCGTGCGGTACTCGTAGGAGAGCTGCGCGATCTGCTTACTCGGGAACTGCGCCATCATGACGGAGATTTCGAGCACGACGGTCCACAGCCGGATCGTGTGCTCGTAAGCCTCCACGTTGAAGGCGCCAGTCTTGGCGTCGCGGTAGGGCAGCAGGTTGATCGACGCCAGATTGCACGCCGTATCGTCGAGGAACATGTATTCCGAACACGGATTGCTGGCGCGGATCGGCCCCGAGGCGGGACACGTGTGCCAGTCGTTCACGGTGGTGTGGAATTGCAGGCCGGGGTCGGCGCAGGCCCAGGCCGCGTAGGAGATCTTCTCCCACAGATGGCGCGCCTTGAGAGTTTCGGCGATGCCCTTCTTGTTACGCCAGGTCAGGTCCCAGTCGCCGTCGGCTTCGACCGCTTTGAGGAACTCGTCGGTGACGCGCACCGAGTTGTTCGAGTTCTGCCCCGAGACCGTCAGGTAGGCCTCCGAATCCCAGTCGGTGTCGTAGACCGGGAATTCGATGTCCTTGTAGCCCTGCTTGGCGAACTGGATCACGCGCTGGATGTAATTGTCGGCGACATGATTGCGCCGCGCGAGCTTCACCTCGCGCTTGAGCGCGGGGTTCTTCTCCGGCTGGAAGCAGTCGTCGCCCGAGCCCTCGCAATTGACGCAGGCCTTCAGGATCGCGCGCAGGTGCTTCTGGTTGATCTTGGAGCCGGTCACGAGCGCCGCGACCTTCTGCTCCTCNNGCGCGGTCGCCGATCTTCAAAAAGCTCATCAGGCCGGATGATTTGCCGCCGCCCGCGAGCTTCTCGTTCTCGGCGCGCAGCGAGGAGAAGTTCGTGCCCGTGCCCGAGCCGTATTTGAACAGCCGCGCCTCGCGCACCCACAGATCCATGATCCCGCCGTCATTGACGAGGTCGTCGGCGATCCCCTGGATGAAGCAGGCGTGCGGCTGCGGGTGCTCGTAGGAGGACTTCGAGCGCGTCAGCTTGCCGGTTTGGAAATCGACGTAGTAGTGGCCCTGGCTCGGGCCGTCGATGCCGTAGGCCCAGTGCAGGCCGGTGTTGAACCACTGCGGCGAGTTGGGCGCCACCATCTGCATCGCCAGCATGTAGCGCAGTTCGTCGAAGAAGGCCTGCGCGTCGGCCTCGCCGTCGAAATAGCCGCCCTTCCAGCCCCAATAGGTCCATGTTCCGGAAAGCCGGTCGAACACCTGCTTTGCGCTAGTTTCTCCGATGAATTTCTCGTTGTTCTCGAGGCCGCTCAGGGCCGTTTCGTCGGCGGCCGAGCGCCACAGGAAAGACGGAACCGTCTCCTCCTCGATTCGCTTCAGCCGCGACGGCACGCCCGCCTTGCGGAAATATTTCTGCGCCAGCACGTCGGAGGCAACCTGGCTCCACGATGCCGGCACTTCGACGTTCTCGGCCTTGAACACGGTCGAGCCGTCCGGATTGCGGATTTCGGACGTGGTCAGCCGGAATTCGATCTCCGCGTAAGGAGATTGCCCGTCCTTGGTGAAGCGCCGTTCGATCCGCATTCTCTGCCCCTTTTATGGCCGGCAGGCTTAGCGAGGATAACCCGCTAAATATAAGCCGCCGACACGTTTTCTGCGACGCGGACCTGCCTGCCGTCCGCGTCTTGCTACCGGTTGTGGCCCGGCTCTATTCGACGTCCCTGTCCGGCACGGCGCCGGATCGTTTTTTGTGGTCTGCCCCGCGGCTGCCGAAAGGGACAAGAAGTCCCTCCTCCGCGTGGGCTTTCGCCTTCGGCGGAGTGCTTTAGCGTTCTGGTGGGAGTGCCCGCCGGGGACTTCAACACTCCCCCGCCGAACGTCTCAAACGCTAAGACGACTTCCGCCACGCGTCAAGAACTAGCGTACGAATCTGAATCAAACGCTAAATGTGGTGGGAGAGCTGTGAATTCCGGGGAAGGAATCGGGTGCAGCACGGCAAGTATCGGAGATTCCCTCCGGATTCGGAAGGGCCGTTTGTCACAGAGCGGTCACTGTGCCGTTGCGTACCTGTTATGCCCCCGCGCCGAGGTTCCTAAAAGGTAGTATTTAACCGTACGCCGAGCCCGAGTCGCAGGCCCGTCAAGCCCCAAAATGAGGGTCCGAAGCCGGCGCGATCCGGATTCCGTCTCCGGTATTATGGTATAGGAAATTCACGAAACCCGCATGGCCGTGGGGCGAATCTGTGCTTTCCCGCTGATCGATTCTCCGGAGTGGCTCGCCGGCGAACAAAATGGCCCACTGCTGGACAGCGTCCGGGTGAACTGGCATCAACGGCCAAGCGGATTTGCGGTCACCCATGAAGCTCAAAACCTTCATTTTACGCACCTTCACCTGGTGGAACGGCCAGACGTTCGGCACGCAGCTTTGGACCGCGCTCTACGGCGAGTTCGTGGGCGAGGACGAGTTCGGCAACCGCTATCATCGCACCAAGGGCGGCAAGATCGATCCCGCGCTCGGCTTCGAGCGGCGCTGGGTGATCTACAACGGCTACGCCGAGGCCTCGACCATTCCGCCCGCCTGGCATGGCTGGATGCATCACACGGTCGATACGCCGCCGACGGAGGAGAAATACGTCGCGCGCGCTTGGCAGAAGCCGCATCGGCCGAACCTCACCGGCACGCCGGGCGCACAACGGCCGACCGGCTCGACACTCGCCCAAGGCCGCAGGCCGAAGGCGACCGGCGACTACAAGGCGTGGGTTCCGGGCAGCGGAAATCCGTAGCCGGCGTCGGCAAGGCGGACGCCCCATTTGCGCAAGTGCCGCTCGCCCTTTGACTGCCGTATTCCCCATGTTAACCAGCCGCTCCTCGGCGCAGGCGTAGAATGGCGCCAAAGCCGAATCGCCGGGCGACTTTGATGCTGCGATTGAAGCCTGCCGCATTGTTTGCCGTCGCGTTCGCGGCGATGAGCTGCGCGAGCCCGGTCGCGGCGCAATTCGGCCCGATCTTCGGCGACGGGCCTCCGCGTCCGCCAGCAAACGTGCCGTCGGCGCCATCCGGCCCCCCGGCCGATGACGATCGCTATTACCAGACGCGTCCCAATGTCTGGCCGCGCGAGCCGCAGCAGGTGGCACCGCCGCCTCCGCAGGCCTATCCGCCGCCTCCGTCGCCATATCCGCAGCAGACGCTGCCACGGCCCGACGCCCTGCCGCCGCCCCCCGGTTCGCCGCAGCAGGCCACGCGTCCGCCGCCGCCCGGCGGCATCCAGCAGCAGACGTTGGCGCCGCCTCCGGGCGCGACCTTGGCGCCGCCATCCGACCAGCCGGCACCCGCGATCTTGCCGGGCCTCCCGCCCGGGCAACGCCAGCCGCGCGGAGCCCCTACCGATACCTCGCTGCAGCCCGGCGACGAGGTCGTGGTCCAGCCGCCGGCGCAGAAGATTCCCAACAACACGGCGGTGTTCTCCGGTCTCGACAAGATCACCGGCCGGATCATCACGTTCGACGTGGCGATCGGCGAGACGGTGCAGTTCGGCGCGCTGCAGGTGACGCCGCGCGTGTGCTACACGCGCCCGCCGACCGAGACGCCGAATACCGACGGCTTCGTCGAGGTCGACGAGATCACGCTGCAGAGCGAGATCAAGCGCATCTTCACGGGCTGGATGTTCGCCTTGAGCCCGGGCCTGCACGCGATCGAGCATCCGATCTACGATGTATGGCTGGTCGACTGCAAAGGCCCGCAGGCGCCGACGGTCGCCGCCGTGGAGACCCCGCCGCCGCAGCCGGTCGTGCAGCGCCCGGCCCAGAAGGCGCCGCCGCGCCCGCGTCCGCCGGCACCGCCGCCCCAGCCGCTGCCGCCGGGGCCGACGTTCGCGCCGTTCGGGCGCTGAGCAACGCCGCTATCGCTGCGCCAAATATCCCAGCGCGTCGGCGCCCGCCAAGACGCCGGGCGCAAGCGTCAGGAAATCGGCCTCGCCGGCGAGCGCCGCGGTGAGCAGCTTGTGGTACTGGCGGCGCGGCACCTCGAGGGCGCCGAAGGTCTTGAGGTGATCGGTGAGGAATTGCGTATCGAGAAGCCGGAAGCCGCCGGCGCGCAGCCGCGCGACAAGATGCACGAGCGCGATCTTGGACGCATCGCGTGCGCTGTGGAACATGCTCTCGCCGAAGAACGCGGCCCCGAGGCTGATCCCGTAGAGCCCGCCCACCAGCACGGCGCCGTCATAGACCTCGACCGTATGGCAGTGGCCGATCTCGAACAGGCCGCTATAGAGCGAGCGGATCTTCGGATTGATCCAGGTGCGTGCCCGCTTCGGCCCCGGCGCGGCGCAGCCCGAAATCACCGCGTCGAAGTCGCGATCGCACACGACCGTGAAGGATGTGGTGCGCACGGTGCGCGCGAGCCGCGCGGGAATATGGAAGGCATCGAGCGGGATGATGCCGCGCTTCTCGGGCTCGACCCAATAGAGCGCCGGGTCGTCCGCGCTTTCGGCCATCGGGAAAATGCCGCACGCATAAGCCTTGAGCAGGACCTCAGGCGTGAGCTCGACGAGGGCGGATTCGCGGCTGGCCATGCTCTCGACGTGGGTTGGCGCGGCGGATCGACGCGGCGGTGATTCCGGAACCGGGTGATCCTAGCGCCGGAAAGTGATGGATTCGAGCCACTTACGCTAACCGTTTAATAACCCTAGCTATGATCAATTTTCGGTAATTCGGAAACACTTCACGCCCCCCACGCATTGTTGTCGCAAGTGAAGGCGACGTGTCATGAACCATGAACCGCGAAACATTCTGTTCGTCGAGGATGAGCCGCTGCTCGGCGAGTTGATGTCCGACGCCCTTTCGGCGCGCGGCTTCTCGGTCCATGTCGCGCCGAACGCCGATGACGCGCTCAAGCATCTCCTGTCCGGCGCCGACATCGACGTGCTGATCACCGACATCGACCTCGGTGACGGCATGGACGGCGCGACGCTCGCGATGCTCGCGCGCCGGCTGCGTCCGAGCCTGCCGGTGGTCTATGCCTCGGGGCGCTGCCGTTCGATCGATCAGATCGCGGCCGTGCCGGACTCGGTCTTCATGCCGAAGCCCTATTCCATCAACGACGTCGGTTCGACGCTTAAGCGCGTCGTGGCCAGGCCGCTTTAGGCGGTCGGCTACTGATCCATCCCGCCGCCGGCGAGGAACTGCTCCAGCCAGTGAATGTGGTAGTTGCCGTCGATCACGTCCTCGTCGCGCACCAGCGCGCGGAACAGCGGGAGCGTGGTCTCGATGCCGTCGACGACGAACTCGTCGAGCGCGCGGCGCAGCCGCATCAGGCATTCCCCGCGCGTCTTGCCGTGCACGATCAGCTTGCCGAGCAGCGAGTCGTAATAGGGCGGCATGGTGTAGCCCTGGTACACCGCTGAATCGACGCGCACGCCGAGGCCGCCCGGCGGGTGATAGTGCACGATCTTGCCCGGCGAGGCGCGGAACGACACCGGGTTCTCGGCATTGACGCGGCATTCGATCGCATGGCCGTGAAAGCGCACGTCCTGCTGGGTGAGCGGAAGCTCGCCGCCGCTCGCCACGCGGATCTGCTCCAGCACCAAATCGATATCCGTGATCATCTCGGTCACCGGATGCTCGACCTGGATGCGCGTGTTCATCTCGATGAAATAGAAGCGCCCGTCCTCAAACAGGAATTCCACGGTCCCGACGCCGAGATACCGCAGCTCTCGCATCGCTTTGGCGACCGTCTCGCCGATCGCGTCGCGCGCGCCGGCATTGAGGGCAGGCGAGGGGCTTTCCTCCCAGACCTTCTGATGCCGGCGCTGCAGCGAGCAGTCGCGCTCGCCGAGATGGATCGCGTTGCCCTTGCCGTCGCCGAGCACCTGGATCTCGATGTGGCGCGGCGTGGTGAGATATTTCTCCAGATAGACCGCATCGTCGCCGAACGCGGCCTTGGCCTCGGTGCGCGCGGCGGTGAGCGCGGAGGAGAGCTGTTCTTCGCTCTGGGCGACTTTCATGCCGCGTCCGCCGCCGCCGGCGGCCGCCTTAACCAGGATCGGAAAGCCGATCTCGCGTGCAATCCTGATCGCGTCTTCGTCGGAGGTGATGCCGCCGTCCGAGCCGGGCACGACCGGAATCCCGAGGCGGACTGCGGTGCGCTTCGCCTCGATCTTGTCGCCCATCAGGTGGATATGCTCCGGCCGCGGGCCGATGAAGTGCACGTCGTGCTCGCCCAGGATCTCGGCAAAGCGCGCGTTCTCGGACAGAAAGCCGTAGCCCGGATGCACCGCGTCCGCGCCGGTGATCTCGCAGGCCGTCAGCAGCGCCGGGACGTTGAGATAGCTGTCCTTGGCGGGCGGCGGCCCGATGCACACGCTCTCGTCGGCGAGACGCACATGCATGGCGTCCGCGTCGGCGGTCGAATGCACCGCCACCGTCGCGATGCCGAGTTCCTTGCAGGCACGCAGCACCCGGAGCGCGATCTCGCCGCGGTTGGCGATCAGGATTTTGTCGAACATTCTAATCCATCACGCATCGCCCCTTCGTCATGCCCGGCCTTGTGCCGGGCATCCACGTCTTTTTTCTTGCCGCGAAAAGTAAGACGTGGATGACCGGGACAAGCCCGGCCATGACGGAGGAGGGGACGCCCTTCGCCATCACTCGACGATCATCAACGGCTCGCCGAATTCGACCGGCTGGCCGTCCTCGAACAGGATCTGCACCACGATGCCGGCGCGCGGCGCGGGGATCTGGTTCATGGTCTTCATCGCCTCGACCACGAGCAACGTGTCGCCGGCCTTCACCACACTGCCGACGTCGACGAAGGGCTTCGCGCCGGGTGCGGGCGCGCGGTAGGCGGTGCCGACCATCGGCGAGGCGACCATGCCGGGGTGCTTGCCCGGATCGATGGCCTCGATAGGCACGGCCAACGGCGCTGCCGCGATCCCGGCATACGCTCCGCCCGGTGCGGCGATCACATGCGTCATGGCCTGACGCGCGACGCGCACGCGCACGCCCTCGCGCTCGACCTCGATCTCGGTGAGGCCGGTTTCGTCGAGCAGCTTCGCCAATTCGCGGATCAGGTCTTGTTCGCTCACTCCGTCGCCCGGCTCGATGGTTGTCGCGTTAGCTCTTCGCAGTCGTCTTGGGCTTGGCACCGATCATGGAAGCGAGGCCGGCGATCCCGAGCGCGTAGCTCTCAATGCCGAACCCGCAGATCACGCCTTTCGCGCCCTTGGAGATGTAGGAATGGTGCCGAAACTCCTCGCGCGCGTGGATGTTGGTGATGTGCACCTCGATCGTCGGGAGTTGCGTTGCGTAGATCGCATCGAGGAGCGCGACCGATGTGGTGGTGTAGCCGGCCGGATTGAGCACGATGCCGGCCGCCTGCTTCTGCTTGGCCTCGTGGAACCAGTCGATCAGCTCGCCTTCGCGGTTCGACTGGCGGAATTCCACCGCGAGGTCGAAACGCTTCGCCGTCTCGCGGCAAAGTTTCTCCACGTCGGCGAGCGTCGAATGCCCGTATTTCTCCGGCTCGCGGGTCCCCAGCGAATTCAGGTTCGGGCCGTTGAGGACGTAGATCGTCTTGGTCATGCGCGCGATGCCTACTGCGCCCGCGCGGCGTCGATCTTTTGGTTGAGCGCGGCCAAGCCCACGGCGCCGATGACGACGTCATTGCCGATCACGTAGCTCGGCGTGCCGTTCAAGCCCAGCGCCTCGGCGAGCTTCATGTTCTCCTCGATGGTCTTGGCGACCTCGTCGCTCTTGAGGTCCTTTTCCAGCCGCGCCATGTCGAGTCCGACCTCCTTGGCGACCGCCATGGCGCGCGCCTTGTCGGCCTGGCCGCGCCCGCCGAGCAGCTTCTGGTGGAACTCAAGATACTTCTTGCCGCTTTTGTCCTGCATGCGCACCGCAACCGCGACCTGCGCGGCCTCGATCGAGCCCGGCCCAAGCACCGGGAATTCCTTCAGCACGACCTTCAGCTTGGCATCCTTGCCCATCAGTTCGAGCATGTCGGCCATCGCGCGCTTGCAGTAGCCGCAGTTGTAGTCGAAGAACTCGACGAAGGTGACGTCGCCCGCCGGATTGCCGAGCGTCACCTGATGCGCCGAGTTGAACAGCACCTCGGTGTGATTCTTGATCGCCGAGCGCGCCTTTTCGGTCTCGGCCAACGCAGTGCGCTTCTCCAGCTCCGTCGTGGCCTCCTGCAGCACTTCGGGGTGCTGGACCAGGTATTCGCGGATGATCTTTTCGATCTCGCTGCGCTGGGCCGACGAGAAGTCTTCCGCGTGCAGCGGCGCTGCCGCACCGAGGCCGAGCATGATGATGGCGGCAGCGAGCGGACGGGCGAAACGGGTCATTGGGTGGGTCCTTTAGCGGGTCCGATGGAAAACTGCGTAGAGCCGAACAGCCCGGCGGATGGTTGTTTCAGTCCGACGATGTCGTCGGCCTTCACCCAGCCGGGCGATCCGGTCGGGAAACGGGTCTTGGCGCGTGCCGCAAGCTCGCGCGCGGTCTTCATGTCGCCGCGGGCGAGGGCCGCCTGCGCCGAGGCAAGATCGGCCTCGCCATACTCCCCTTTGCGGCCATACGCCATCGCAAGCTGCGAATAGACGTCCGGGGCGTCCGGCTCGCGCTGCATGGCGACGCGCAGCAGCGTGATGGCTTCGTCTGAATATTTCGTATCGCCGGTCGCGATCAGCGCCTGCCCCAGCAGGATGCGGATCAGCGTCGCGCTCGGGGCGAGCGAGACTGCATGGCGCAGCGGCCCGATCGCCGCGGCGGGCTTGCCGCTTTCGAGCAGGGCCTGGCCCTTCAGCTCATAGAAGTAGGGGTTGTTCGGCTGCGCCTGGATCAGCGCGTCGACCTGCGCGATCGCGCTGTTGACGTCGCTATAGCGATAGGCCGCGATCGCGCGCGCGTAACGCGCCGGAAGGCTCGTGTCGCTCATCGGATAGCGGCGCAGGACCGAATCCGGCCGCTCCAGGAAGCCCGCGAGCTTCGCCCGCATCATATCGTGGCGCAGCTGCAGCTCCGGCGGATCGGTCTTGTCCCAATAGGGGCTGGTCTTGGCGAGCTCTTCGAGGGCTGCGACGCGTTCCTTCGGCATCGGGTGGGTCTGGATGTAAGGATCGACCCGGCTTGAAATGATCAGCATGTCGTCGGCGAAGCGGCGGAACGTATTGTACATGCCCTTGGCCGATTGCTGCGTCGCGTTGAGGAACTTCACGCCGGCGCGGTCAGCCGATTCCTCCTGGGCACGCTGATACGACAGCAGCGACCGCATGATCATTTGCTGCGGACCCTGGATCGTGGCCGCTCCGATCTGGGCGGCGTTGTTGTTGCCCGAGCGCGCGCTCGCCGCGATCGCGCCGATGCCGAGCAGCAGCGCGATAATCGCGGCGGTCTGCGCGTTGGCGAGCTCCTGGCGCATCTTCGAGAGATGCCCGCCGGCGATATGGCCGCTCTCATGGGCGAGCACGCCGATGATCTCGTTCGGCGTCTTGGCATCGAACAGCGCGCCGACATTGATGAAGATGCGGCGCCCGTCGACCACGAATGCGTTGAACGCCCGCTCGTTGATCAGAACCACCTGTATGTTCTGCTGGGCGAGGCCGGCCGCGCGCAGGATCGGCGTGGTGTAGTCGCGCATCAATTGCTCGATCTCGGCGTCGCGGACGATCGGCAGGCCGGGCGGGGTTGCCGGCTGCGCCGAGGCCGCAAAGGGCGCAAGCGCGACCGCAATGGCCGCCGTCAGCGCGACCGCGCGCGAGGCTCGCCTCGCGCGGCGCGCCCTGCTAGGTCTGTCGCCTCCGCTCATCGAGGATTCCCGATTTCGCTGTTCCGCCGCAACCTAGGGACCCGGGCGAGCGGGGTCAACGCACGCCCGATCACGCTTCGCGGCGCATGCGAGAAGCAGGAAAAGCCTTCGATTGCGGCATCACAGAGGCGGGCTAAGCGGTTGCGTTTCCGAGAAAAAGTCAAACCTGAAGTCAAGGTCGAACGATGCTCCACAAGGCAAAGCGCCTGATCCAGCCCTCCGCGCGCAGCGACGTGCCGCCATTCATGGTGATGGACGTCATGGCGGCGGCAGCAGCCATCGAGGCGGCCGGCGGGCGCGTCGTGCACATGGAGGTCGGCCAGCCGGCGGCGGGCGCGCCGGGGACGGCGATCGCGGCGGCGCGGGCCGCGCTCGATCTGGCCGACATCGGCTATACCCAGGCGCTCGGCATCAAGGCGCTGCGCGACCGCATCGCGCGCCACTATCGCGAGGTCCACGGCATCGCGCTCGATCCGCAGCGCGTCGTGGTCACGACCGGGTCCTCGGCCGGCTTCATCCTGGCGTTTCTGTCGCTGTTCGAGCCGGGCGACCGGGTCGCCGTCGCGTGCCCCGGCTATCCGCCCTATCGCCACATCCTCACTGCGTTGGGCTGCGAGCCGGTGATGATCGAGATTTCGGAAGAAACGCGCTGGTCGCTGACCGTCGATGCGCTGATCGCGGCGCACCGGAAAACCCCGCTCAAGGGCGTGCTGGTCGCAAGCCCCGCCAACCCGACCGGCACCATGATGCGCCCGCAGGCGCTTGCGGAGCTGATCGCGGCGGTGGAAGGCGAGGGCATCCGCTTCATCTCCGACGAGATCTATCACGGCCTCGACTACGCGTTTCCGGCCGAGACCGCCGCGAAGTTTTCGCAGGATGCCATCATCATCAATTCATTCTCGAAGTATTTCTGCATGACGGGCTGGCGCGTCGGCTGGATGGTGGTGCCGGATGCGCTGGTGCGCCCGATCGAGCGGCTGCAGCAGAACCTTTCGATCTCGGTGCCGACGCTCTCGCAGCTCGCCGCGGCCGCGGCCTTCGAGGGGCGCGACGAGATGGAGGCGGTCAAGCACGGCTACGAGGAGAACCGCCTGATTCTCACCCAAGGCCTGCCGCGCGCCGGGCTGACCCGGTTCCTGCCGGTTGATGGCGCGTTCTATCTCTACGCGGACGTGTCGGCCTTCACCGATGACAGCTTCGACTTCGCCAAGCGCATGCTGGAAGTGGCGGGCGTCGCCGCAACCCCGGGGATCGACTTCGACCCCCGGCACGGCAAGCATTTCGTGCGCTTCTGCTACGCGGGTTCGGCCGCCGACATGCGTGAGGCGGTGGAGCGGATCGGCCACTGGCTGACCAAGCGTTGAAAAATGCATAGCTGTATGTGGTTCGCACACCTTGCTTGGGCGCGTGTGCCACGCTAGATGCATGACTCTCACCCCCTGAATCGGACCGCCGAGCGGTGCGCTCTAGCGCATGTGTCGCGGTCCGGAATCGAAAACGGAGCTAGACAAGAATGTGGAGCGGCCCCAAAGGCGCCAGCGTCCAAGAGCGCCTCGACCGTGCGGCGGATGCCAAGAAGAACTTGCTGGAGCGGTTCCGCAAGCAGCCGGGTCCCGGCGACAAGGAATACGAGGAGCGGCAGGCGGTTTTGAAATCCGTCGCCGAAGCCCGCCGCCAGCGCGAGGAAGAGCGCGAGCAGCGCAGGGCCGAGGACGCGATCCGGCGCGCCGAAGAAGCCCGCCTCAAGGTGGAGCGCGACGCGCGCGAGGCGCGTGAAGCCGCCGAGAAGGCCGCCCTCGAAGCCGCGGAAGCCGCCGAGCGCAAGGCGCGCGAGGAGGCGGAATTCGCGGTCGCGCTGAAAGAGGAAGAAGAGGCGCGCAAGACCGAGTTGGTGAAAGAGCAGCGCGCCGCGCGCAAGGCCGCCAAGAAGCGCAAGAAGCGCGGGCTTTAGCGCCGCGCCTCTCTTCGAACGCTCAGAACTCGACGTCGAGCTCCTCGACCTCTTCCGGCTCGGTCTTGGCCGCCTCGATCCATTCCTTCATCGCCGGCAGCGCCATGATGGCGGCGCAATAGGCCGCACAGTCGCTGTCGAGCTTGATGTCGTAGGTGATGAAGCGCGTGCACACCGGCGCGTACATCGCGTCGGCGACGGTCAGGCCCGCGCCGAACAGATACGGTCCGCCATAGCTCGACAGGCACTCGCGCCAGATCGTCACCACGCGATCGATGTCGGCCTGCACGCCCGCCCACACCTTGAAGCCCGGATAGTGCGCGCGCAGGTTCATCGGCAGCGCGGAGCGCAGGTTGGAGAAGCCGGAATGCATCTCGCCGACGATCGAGCGACAGAACGCGCGCGCGCCACGATCCTCCGGCCACAGCTTGGCTTCGGGCTTTAGCTCATTGAGATAGCCCGCGATCGCGATTGTATCCCACACCTTGATCCCGTCGTGGGTGAGGCACGGCACCAGGAATGAGGGCGAGAGCAGCAGCAGCTCCGCGCGGCTCGACGCGTCGTCGCCGCCGACCATCTCGGTCGTGAAGTCGATGCCGGCCATCTTGCACAGGAGGAAGCCGCGCAAGGACCAGGAGCCGTAGTTCCTGCTGTTGATGGAAAGCGTGGCCTCGGCCATGGACGTTCCCTCTTGCCGGCGCATCAACCTATCGGGCACGCACCACACGCGCCGACGTAGCGAGCTCGCGGCGGCAAGATCGGCCGCCGCCGTTCCCCGCGAGGGACGGTTGTGCACGATCTCCCGGCCCTCCGATAATTATCTCGCAGTGCAACAAGAAATGCACTACCTTTTCGGGACCGGGTCGGAGCTTTTGTCAGGGGTAGGGGGCCGCGCCCGCGGCGCCGCAGGTACATGCTCTATCAAGCCTATCAGGCGCATACCGACATCATGGTCCCCGTGCGAGCCTGGGCAGGCTTGGCGATCCACGCGTTCGCGCCCTCGGTCGGGGTCAGCGACAACGCCGTCATCAAGAACCTGACCGCCGCCTATGAGCTGATCGCGCGCGCCGGGCTGACCCATGTGCGCCCGCCCTACGGCATCGACAGCGTCACGGTCGGCAACGAAGAGGCGGCGGTGCATGAGGAAGCGACCCTCGTCACGCCGTTCGGCACGCTGCTGCGGTTCCGCAAGGAGATCGACACGCCGCAGCCGCGCGTCCTGCTGATCGCGCCGCTATCGGGCCATTTCGCCACGCTGTTGCGCAATACCGTGCGCACCATGTTGCCCGAGCACGACGTCTACATCACCGACTGGCACAATGCGCGCGACGCGCCGGTCTCGGCCGGCCGCTTCGGCTTCGACGACTACGTCGACCACATCATCCGCTTTTTGGAGACGATCGGCCCGGGCGCGCATATCGTCGCGGTCTGCCAGCCCTGCGTGGCCGCCCTGGTCGCGGCGGCGGTGATGGCGCAAAGCGCCAACCCGGCGCAGCCGCGCTCGATGACGCTGATGGCGGGGCCGATCGACTGCCGCGTCAATCCGACCAAAGTGAACGAGCTCGCGACCTCGAAGCCGATGTCGTGGTTCGAGCAGAACCTGATCGCGACCGTGCCGCTGCGCTATCCGGGCGCGTTCCGCCGCGTCTATCCGGGCTTCGTCCAGCTCGCGGCGTTCATGAGCATGAACATCGACCGCCACGTGAAGGCGCACAAGGAGCTCTACGACAACCTGGTCGCGGGCGACCTGGCCAAGGTGGCGCAGACCAAGGCGTTCTATGACGAGTATTTCGCGGTGCTCGACCTCACCGCCGAGTTCTATCTCGAGACCGTGAAGCTCGTATTCCAGGACTATGCGCTTGCGGCCGGCACGCTGACGTTCCGCGGCGAGAAGGTCGAGACCAAGGCGATCCGCCGCACCGCGCTGTTCACGGTCGAGGGCGAGAAGGACGACATCTGCGCGGTCGGCCAGACTTTGGCGGCGCAGGAGCTGTGCTCCAGCATCCGCCCCTACATGAAGCGCCACCACATGCAGCCCGGCGTCGGCCATTACGGCGTGTTCGCGGGCAAGAAGTGGGAAAGCCAGATCTACCCTCTGTTGAAGAACGTCATCCTGTCGAGCGATTGATGAACGCCGCGATTGCCGGCGATCGTTGGCTGTCGCGGGCGCGCCGAGGCGACGTTCTGCGTCAATTCAGACTGACGTGCCGTCGGTAGACGCTCTCAACCAGAGATATCAAGAGGCGTCCCGGCGAGGCCACGCGCGAGTTGGCGAATACCGCCATTTCCATCCCGTCCGGCAGGAACACTGCGACTGATTGCTCCATCTGGTAAATCCGTTCGCCATCTTCGTCCATGCGGTACCAATAACCGGTCTTGCTGTAGAGATTGCCGTTGCGGACCGGCGTAATGCCATCGATGCCGAACCCGTCGTTCAGCAGCTTCTGCGCCGCCGTCTCTGACATGATCGTGTTGCCGCGGCGAAACGTGCCCATGATGTCGAGCACATCTTCCACCGACATGTTCCAGCCTGCGGCGCCGGCCAAACATGCGAGCTTGCCGGTGCTCCAGCCGGGAGCCGTCGGAGGAAAGTTGTAGGCCAGAGCATTGTTGGATGGACGCGCGAGCGTCGCCTTGGTCACGTGCGCAGGCGCAAAGATCGTCCGCGCCATATAGCGGCCGTAGGCGTCGAACGTCTTGTTGTCCCACTCCTGGTCCGAAACTGCCGCGTCCCTGTCGATATCGCCGTTGATGATCGGGATCAGGATCCGCTGCAGTCCGAAGTTCATGTTCGCATAACAAAAATGCCCCAGGCTGCTGACGCCCTTGGCGACCCTCGACTTCATGAAGCGATAGTCCGAGTAGCTGATGTCCTCGCAGAAGGCGTCCGATCCGGCGCCGTCCTCGCGCCACAGGAAGCCGGATTTGTGCGTCAGCAGGTTCGCGAACGTGATCTGCTTGACGTTCGGGCCCACGGTCCAATGCGCCGGCAAATAGTCGGCGATCCTGGCGTCGTGCGAGATCTTTTTCTCGTCGAGCAGTTTGACGATCGCCATCGCGGTGATCAGCTTGCTGATGCTGGCGATATGCATCGACTGCGTGTTCTGCCATGCGAGCGAATTATCGTTGGGCCGTCTCGCCCATTGCCAGCTTTTGTTGCGGATTGGCGATCCGTCCCGCCTCAATTGCATGGTGAACCCGGCAACCGAAGCGCGCAGCTTCGCATTCAGTTCATCGAAGAAGCCGTCGACATCGAGACGCGGTGTGCCGCCCGCGGAAGCGAAGGCGACGGGCTCGGGCCGCCGAGGCGCGCTCTCGGCCTTGAAGCTTTTGATTTTCAGCGCGTCCGCAGGACTGTCGGCCGGCTGAGGGTCGAGGGCCGCGGCAAGCTCGTTCTCAAGCGGTGCAACATAGCTGCACTCCACGGCGAGCGCGCGGACGGATCCAATGCCGGCCGCGAGAAGAAGCGAACCAACGCACAGGGATAACGAGCGACGCATAGGGATTCTCCGGACAACACGTGGATGTTGCTATGCCCGGGGCGAAGCCGCAAGCGCTGCAGAAGAACGTGATCCTGTCTGGCGATTGAGTTTGCCGAGACAGTGGGCTTCCATGGCCGTGGAGGCGCTCGTGGCCCAGGCACAGATTCCCCGCATCGTCCCCGCGCTCCTGAGCTTCGCGGCTGGCTACGTGGACGCCTGCACGTTCCTCGTCCTGTTCGGGTTGTATGTCGCGCAGGTCACGGGAAGCTTCGTCGTCGTCGGCGCGGAGTTCGCCCACCACGACGACGGTGTCCTGATCAAGATTCTCGCGATCCCGGTCTTCTTCGGCGCCGGCGTGTTCACGACGATCTTCGCCGAAGTCTTGCGGCGGCGCCAACGCGCGGCGCTCGCCTGGACGCTTGCGCTGGAATGCGGACTGATCGGCACGTTTCTCGTTCTCGGCCTTGCGGTACCATTCGCGCACGAGCCGAACGCGCCGCTGACGTTGCTCGCCGCCATGCTCGGCCTTTCGGCGATGGGAGTGCAGAGCGCGCTGGTGCGCTTGCTGATGCCGGGCGTCGCCTCGACCAACGTCATGACCACCAACACGACGCTGTTCGCGATCGACACCGGCGAACTGCTGCTCGGGTGGCATGGCAAGAAGAGCGGCGATCCTGCGGCAGCGACTCAGTTTTCGGCGGCTCGCGACCGGCTCTCGAGCCTGGTTCCGATCGGGCTCGGCTTCCTGTTCGGCACGGCGTCGGGTGCTTTCGCGACCGTGCTGTTCGGCCTGTGGGGACTCCTCGCCGTCGTCGCGCTGCTGCTCGGATTGATCGCGTGGGCGCTGCGACGAGAGAGCGATCGCGTTAGCTGAATATCTTCCCCGGATTCATCAGGTTATCCGGGTCGAGCGGCTGCTTGATCGCCCGCATGAGCCCGACGGCCGCGCCGTGCTCGCGCGCGAGAAACTCGATCTTGCCGAAGCCGATGCCGTGCTCGCCGGTGCAGGTGCCGTCAAGCGCGAGCGCGCGCAGCACCATGCGCTCATGCAGCGCTTTCGCGCGCGCGAGTTCTTCCGGCACGTCCGGGTCGATCAGGATCAGCGTGTGGAAGTTGCCGTCGCCGACGTGCCCGACGATCGGCGCGATCAGGCCGGAGCCCGCGATATCGCGCTTGGTCTCCTCCAGGCATTCGGCGAGCCGCGAGATCGGCACGCAGACGTCGGTGATCAACGCCTTCGAACCCGGCCGCAGGCCCGTCCCGGCATAGAGCGTGCTGTCGCGCGCGCTCCAGAGCCGCGTGCGCTCCTCGACGTTGCTGGTCCATCGGAAGCCGAGCGCGCCGTTGTCGCGTGCGATCTCTTCCGTGGTGCGCGCCTGCTCGGCGACCTGCGGCGCTGCCGTGGAATTCCAGAAATAGCGTCGGCTGCTCGACGGCGCCGAGCCGCGCATAGGCGTTGACGCCGCGGATCATCACCTCGTCGAGCAATTCGATCCGGGCGACCGGAACGCCCGTCTGGATCACCGCGATCGCGGTCGCAACCGCGCCGGCGAACGACGCGAACGGACAGACCGCCGCCGATATCGCTTCGGGCCAGGGATGCAGCCGCAACGTGGTCTCGGTGATCAGTCCGAGCGTGCCTTCGGCCCCGACGAACAGGCGCGTGAGATCATAGCCGGCGGCCGATTTGCGCGCGCGCGAGCCGGTGCGGATCGTCCGGCCATCGGCGAGGACGACTTCGAGCGCGAGCACATTGTCGCGCATGGTGCCGTAGCGCACCGCCATCGTGCCGGAGGCGCGCGTCGAGGCCATGCCGCCGATCGAGGCATCGGCGCCTGGATCGATCGGAAAGAACAGCCCCGTGTCGCGCAATTCGGCATTGAGGCGTTTGCGTGTGATGCCCGGTTGGACGCGGCAATCCATATCGGCGGCATTCACCGCGAGCACGGCGTTCATGCGCGTGAAGTCGACGCACACCCCGCCATGCAGCGGCAGCGCGTTGCCTTCCAGCGACGTGCCGGCGCCGAACCCGACGATCGGAACGCGCGCCGAAACGCAGATCGTTACGATCTCGGCGACCTCGGCGGTGCTCTCGGGGAACACGACGGCGTCGGGCGGGTGAGGGGCGTGATAGGATTCGCTGCGGCCATGCGCTTGCCGGATCGCGTCGGCCTCGCTCGCGCGTTCGCCGAGGAGGGCGCGCAACGCCGCAAAGACATCGGGCTGCATCGTTCAGCGCAGCGCGGCCGCGATGTTGCCGCCGTCGACGGTGGTCACATCGGCGGTCGTCTTCAAGGCCAGCGCCTGCGCCACGAAGGCCTGCGCCACGTCCTCGGCCGTGACCTCGCGCTGCAACAGATTGCCGCTCATGTAGTCGTGCTCGCTCAGCCCACGCGCCTTCGCGCGTTCCGCGATGAAAGAGTCGGTCAACAGGCCCGAGCGGACGCGATCGGCATTGACGGCGTTGGCGCGGATGCCATCTGCGCCGTAGTCGAGCGCGTATTGGCGCACGAGAAGAAGCGTCGCGGCCTTCGGCAAGCCGTAGGGGCCGAAGTTCGGGCCCGGGTTCACGGCCTGCTTGGACACGTTGAACAACAGGCACCCGCCGGTGCCCTGGGCGAGCATGATCTTCACCGCCGCCTGCGCGACGCGCTGGTGGCCGTAGAAGTTCAGCTCGAAGCTCTTGCGCAAGATCGCTTCATCGACCTCGCCGATGCGGCCCTGGAACGCGGCCCCCGCGTTCGACGCCACGATATCGACGCCGCCGAAGGTCACGACGATCCGCGCGAACGCGGCCTGCACCGAAGTCGCGTCCGTCACGTCGCATTTGACGCCGATCGCAGCGCCGCCGGTCGCCTTGGCTTTGGCCTGCGCCGCCGCTTCGTCGAGGTCGAGCAGCGCGACCTCCGCGCCGGCCATCGCAAAGGCCTTCACGGTCGCGGCGCCGATCGTGCCGCCCGCACCGGTCACAGCCACGATCTGTCCGGCGAACGGCTTCTCGGCCGCCGTGCCGAGCTTTGCCTGTTCCAGCGACCAGTATTCCATGTCGAACAGGCTTTGGTCGTCGAGCGCCTGGTAGCGTCCGGTCGCTTCCGCGTCCGTGATGGTCTCGATCGCCGCCTCGGCCAGGTCAGCCGCGACGCGCGCATCTTTCGCCGAGCGGCCGAGCCCGAACAGCCCGAGGCCGGGCACGAGCACGACGCGCGGCATCGGGTCGAGGCTTTTCTTGATGCCGCCGCAACGTGTGTTGTTGGATGCGAAATACGCTTTGTATTTCGCCACGAAGGTTTCGACGGCCGCCGCGACGTTCTGTTTGAAATCCGCAAGCTTACCGGCTTCGGGTGCCGGGACGATCAGCGGCCAGTTCTTGGTGCGGATCGTGTGGTCGGGCGTCACCACGCCAGCCTGCGAATAACGCGCGACCTCCGCGCCGTTGACGAAATTGAGGATCGCCTCGTCGCTGCGGAATTCCAGGATGAAGCGCTTCCACGCGCCCTCGGTCTTCTCATCTTTGAGCGCGCAAACACCGCGCAGGATCGGCGCGACGTCGGCACGGGACGCGACCTGTTGGGGCAACTGCACGGAGGCGAACACCGCCTTGCGGCCGCGCTTCAGCCGCTCCTCGGCAAGCGTGACGTGCTCGATCATGCGCTCATAGGCTTCGCGCGCATCGGCACCGAAGGTGAAGATGCCGTGCTT
>PLJS01000152.1 GCA_003140315.1 Hyphomicrobiales bacterium | reverse complement strand
GTGAGGATGTAGGCCTCGGCCTTGAACTTGGTGTGCGGCTTGACCGAGCCGGGCTTGCACAGCACCTGACCGCGCTCGACTTCCTCGCGCTTCGTGCCGCGCAAGAGCGCGCCGATGTTGTCGCCGGCCTGACCCTGGTCGAGCAGCTTGCGAAACATCTCGACGCCGGTGACGACNNCCGCGCTCGACGCGGCCGGTCACGACCGTGCCGCGGCCCGAGATCGAGAACACGTCTTCCACCGGCATCAGGAACGGCAGATCGATCGGACGCTCCGGCTGCGGAATGAAACTGTCGACCGCATCCATGAGCTTGAGCACGGCGTCGTGGCCAAGCTCCTTGTTCTTGTCTTCCAGCGCCATTAGCGCCGAGCCACGGATCACCGGGATCGTGTCGCCGGGGAACTGGTACTTCGACAGCAGTTCACGGACTTCCAGCTCGACCAGGTCGAGCAGCTCCGGATCGTCGACCATGTCGACCTTGTTCATAAAAACGACGAGCGCCGGCACGCCGACCTGGCGCGCGAGCAGGATGTGCTCNNATGTTCTTCACGTAGTCGGCGTGCCCGGGGCAATCGACATGCGCGTAATGGCGGTTCTTGGTCTGGTATTCGACGTGCGCCGTCGCGATCGTGATGCCGCGCGCCTTTTCCTCCGGCGCCTTGTCGATCTGGTCGTAGGCGGTGTAGGTCGCGCCGCCCGTCTCGGCCAGAACCTTGGTGATCGCGGCCGTCAACGACGTCTTGCCGTGATCGACGTGGCCGATCGTACCGACGTTGCAGTGCGGCTTGTCGCGATTGAATTTCTCTTTGGCCATAGCTCTCTCCGTTCCGGCTTAGCTAATTGATTTCTCGTTGCTTCAAGCGAACTTCGCCTGAATCTCCTCGGCAACCGCACGCGGCACTTCCGCGTAGTGGTCGAATTGCATCGTGAACGTGGCGCGTCCCTGCGACATGGAACGCAGGTTGCTCACGTAACCGAACATGTTGTTCAGCGGCACCATCGCGGTGACGACGTTGGCGTTGCCGCGCATGTCCTGACCCTGGATCTGCCCGCGCCGCGAGTTGAGATCGCCGATCACCGAACCAGTGTAGTCCTCGGGCGTCACCACCTCGACCTTCATGATCGGCTCGAGCAGAACCGGCCCGCCTTCGCGCAGCGCCTCGCGCAACGCGCCGCGCGACGCGATCTCGAACGCGAGGGCAGACGAGTCGACCTCGTGATAGGCGCCGTCGATCAGCGTCACCTTGAGATCGACCACCGGGAAGCCCGCGAGCACGCCGGAGCCGAGCACCGATTCGAGGCCCTTCTCGACGCCCGGGATGTATTCCTTCGGCACGTTGCCGCCGACGACCTTGCTGTCGAACTCGAAGCCGGTGCCGGGTGGAAGCGGCTCGCACACGATCTTGACGCGCGCGAACTGGCCGGTGCCGCCGGTCTGCTTCTTGTGCGTATAGTCCTTGGTGACCGAGCGGGTGATCTTCTCGCGATAGGCCACCTGCGGCGCGCCGATATTGGCTTCCACCTTGTAGGTGCGCTTGAGGATGTCGACCTTGATGTCGAGGTGCAGCTCGCCCATCCCCTTGAGGATGGTCTGGCCCGATTCCTGATCGGTGTGCACGCGGAACGAGGGATCCTCGGCCACGAGCTTCTGCAGCGCGACGCCGAGCTTCTCCTGGTCGGCCTTCGACTTCGGCTCGATCGCGATCTCGATCACGGGCTCCGGGAATTCCATCTTCTCCAGGATCACCTGCTTCTGCGGATCGCACAGCGTGTCGCCGGTGCGCACATCCTTCAGGCCGGCGAGCGCGACGATGTCGCCCGCATAGGCTTCCTTGATGTCCTCGCGGTTGTTCGCATGCATCAGCAGCATGCGGCCGATCCGCTCCTTGCGCTCCTTGGTCGAGTTGACGACGCCGGTGCCGGCCGTGAGCGTGCCCGAATAGATGCGGCAAAACGTGATCGTGCCGACGAACGGGTCGTCCATGATCTTGAACGCCAGCAGCGCCATCGGCTCCTTGTCGTCCGGCTTGCGTATGATCTCTTCGCCCTTGTCGCCGATACCGACGATCGGCGGCACGTCGAGCGGCGAGGGCAGATAGTCGACGACCGCATCGAGGAGCGGCTGCACGCCCTTGTTCTTGAAGGCCGAGCCGCAGAGCACCGGGTAGAACGCGCCGGTGATCACGGCCTTGCGGATCAGCTTCTTGAGCGTCGCCTCGTCGGGCTCCCTGCCTTCCAGATAGGCGGTGGTCGCGTCGTCATCGAGCTCGCAGGCGGCCTCGATCATCTTGTCCCGGTATTCCTTCGCCTGATCGAGCATGTCGGCGGGAATGTCGATGTCGTGGTAGTCGGCGCCGAGCGTCTCCTCGTCCCACACGATGCCCTTCATGCGCACGAGGTCGATCAGGCCCTTGAACTGGTTCTCCGCGCCGATGGGCAGCTGAATCGCGATCGGCCTCGCGCCGAGGCGATCGATGATGTCCTTCAGGCACTGGAAGAAGTCCGCGCCGATCTTGTCCATCTTGTTGGCGAAGACGATNNCAGACCGTCTCGGTCTGCGGCTCCACGCCCTGGTTGCTATCGAGCACGACCACCGCGCCGTCGAGCACGCGCAAGGAGCGCTCCACCTCGATGGTGAAATCGACGTGGCCGGGCGTATCGATGATGTTGAGACGCTTCTCGTTCCAGAAAGCGGTCGTGGCCGCCGACGTGATCGTGATGCCGCGNNATGTGCGCCATGATGCCGAAATTACGGTAGTCCTCGATGGGGTGGACGCGGGGCATGGGAGATCCTGTTGCCGTTACCAGCGGTAATGCGCGAACGCGCGGTTGGCTTCCGCCATCCGGTGCGTGTCTTCGCGCTTCTTGACGGCATTCCCCCTGTTATTCGAGGCATCGAGCAGCTCGGAAGAGAGCCGCTCCACCATCGTCTTTTCGTTGCGGTCGCGCGCCGCAGAGATGATCCAGCGGATGCCGAGCGCCTGGCGGCGATCGGTGCGCACCTCGACCGGCACTTGGTATGTAGCGCCGCCGACGCGGCGCGAGCGCACTTCGAGCGACGGCATCACGTTGTCCAGCGCCTGCTGGAACACGCTAACCGGGTTCTGCTTGGTCTTGCCCTCGATGATGTCGAGCGCGCCGTAGACGATCGCCTCGGCGACCGACTTCTTGCCCTCATACATGATCGAGTTCATGAACTTCGAGACGACCAGATTCCCGAATTTGGGATCGGGGTTGATCTCGCGCTTCTCGGCACTGTGACGACGGGACATCGCTGGCTCTCTTCGCTCAAATCACTTCGGACGCTTCGCGCCGTATTTCGAACGCCGCTGCTTGCGGTTCTTCACGCCCTGGGTGTCGAGCACCCCGCGCAGGATGTGGTAGCGCACGCCCGGCAGGTCCTTCACGCGGCCGCCGCGGATCATCACCACCGAATGCTCCTGCAGGTTATGGCCTTCGCCCGGGATGTAGCCGATCACCTCAAAGCCGTTGGTCAAGCGCACCTTGGCGACCTTGCGCAGCGCCGAGTTCGGCTTCTTCGGGGTCGTCGTATAGACGCGCGTGCAAACTCCACGCTTCTGCGGGCTCATCTGCAGCGCCGGCACTTTCTTGCGCGACTTCTGCGGCACCCGCGGGGAGCGGATCAGTTGATTGATCGTCGGCATCGCTTCGCTTCACCCTCTCGCCGGTCCTTCCCGGCACTTCGATCGCACGCGGTTATTCCGCGCCAAAACGCCAAGCGCACCGTCCGCTTTGCCATCGCGGAGGAGCGCTGATCCGTTCACAGAGGACCGTGGCAACCGGCCACGATCATGCACCCGTGTCTGACGCGTGAGCTGTCAGAGGCAGCGTTTGAGCTTCGCGGGTCGAGGGGCCTTAAGCGCCGTACCGACCTAAAGAGGCTCACGGTCCTGCCGGAAAAGTGCGCGGTTTGTAACGGCGCGAGTCAGGGGTGTCAAGTCCGGAAACGGCCGGAAAGACGGCGGTTTTCGCCATCGATCCACACCGCGCTCGCGCCGCCCATTGCGCCGGTTTTACTCGTCCGGATATGGTGGCGGGACGGTCGGACTCCAAGGAAATTATCGGCCAAACGGTGCGGGGGCGTGCTATTCTCAGTGGATGGATGGGATCGTCGCACACGAGTTGGACGGGGTCGCCGGCGGGGAGGCAGGGCCGATGAAGGCTAGTACCGGGGCCGCGGAGGCCACGTTGTTGCATTTCGTCATCATCAAGCCGTCGCATTACGACGACAACGGCTACCCGATTCAGTGGTTTCGCTCCGCGATTCCCTCCAACACGCTGGCCTGCCTCAATGGCCTCGCGGAAGATGCCAGCCGGCGCCAAGTCCTCGGACCCAATGTAGAAATCCGCATCGACACCTATGACGAGACAAACCGGCGGGTGCGCCCTGACCGGATCATCAGGGCGATCCGCCGGGCCGGCGGCCGCGCCTTGATCGGCTTCGTCGGGGTCCAGTCCAACCAGTTCAACCGTGCGGTCGATCTTGCAAAGCCCTTCCTCGCCGCCGGCCTTCAGGTCTGCATCGGCGGCTTCCACATCTCCGGCTGCATCGCGATGCTCCCCGAGACGCCGCCGGAAATCCGCGACGCGCAGGAACTCGGCATCTCGTTCTTTGCGGGCGAGGCCGAGGACGGCCGGCTCGACAAGGTGCTGCAGGACGCCTGGAACGGTACGCTCAAGCCGCTTTACAACTTCATGAATGACCTGCCGGCCCTCGACGGCACCCCGGCTCCCATGCTTCCGCCCAAGATCGTTCAGCGGACGCTCGGCGCGATTTCAAGCATCGATCTCGGACGCGGCTGTCCCTATCAATGCTCGTTCTGCACCATTATCAACGTGCAAGGGCGCAAGAGCCGCGTGCGTTCGGCCAGTGACCTCGAACGCACGGTGCGCGAGAACTACGCGCAGGGCATCAAGCGCTTCTTCATCACCGACGACAACCTCGCCCGCAATAGCATGTGGGAAGAGCTGTTCGATAGCATGATCAAGATGAAGGTCGACGAGGGGATGGACATCGGCTTCACCATCCAGGTCGACACCCTCTGCCACAAGATCCCGAACTTCATCGAGAAGGCGACCAAGGGCGGGGCGCGGCGCATCTTCATCGGGCTGGAGAACATCAATCCCGATAACCTGATCGGCGCCAAGAAGCGGCAGAACAAGATCACCGACTACCGCGACATGCTGCAGAAATGGTCCGATCACGGCGCCCTCACCTGCGCCGGCTATATTCTCGGGTTCCCCGGAGACACGAAGGAATCGATCCTGCGTGACATCGCGATCATCCAGCGCGAGTTGCCGGTCGATATTCTGGAATTCTTCTTCCTCACGCCGCTCCCCGGCTCGGAGGACCACAAGGTCCTCTGGACCAAGAACACCTGGATGGACGGCGACCTGAACAAATACGACCTCAACCATCGGGTCTCGCATCATCCCAAAATGTCCGACACCGAGTGGGAGGACGCCTATCGGTCCGCCTGGGCGGCCTACTACACGCCGGAGCACGTGCGCACGATCCTGCGCCGCACCGCCGCGAAGAAGCCGATCATGCTCAACTCGATCACATCCACGCTGCTCTGGTTCAACACCATGATCCCACTCGAGGGACTGCACCCGCTCGAAGGCGGCATGATCCGGATGAAGTTCCGGCGCGATCGGCGGCCGGGCCTGCCGATCGAAAATCCGCTCGTCTTCTATCCAAAGCTCCTCCGCGAGAACGTCCGCAAGCTGCGCGGCTACTGGTCGACCTGGCGCCTGTTCACGCGGATCAAGAACGAAGTGAAGGCCGACCCCGACAAGGCGAGCTACACCGACATTTCGCTCACCCCGCTGCGCGAGAACGAGAACGAGGCGCTCGACCTGTTCCATTCGACCCGCGGCGGCGAGGCCGCGCTCGGACGAAAGCGCCGCAGCGATGCGATTCGTGACGAGACCGAGCGCGAAGCCGCGAGCGTCGCGGCGGAGTAGCCGCGCAAGACGCCGCTCTCTGATCCATCGCGAATAAAAACGGCCGCCCGATGGGGCGGCCCTTTCGCATGTGATGCGGAGTGCTCTTACTCCGCGGCCGGAAGCGCGGCCGGCTCGGCGGCGAGCTTTGCCGCCTGCTCCTTTTCGCGCTCTTCCAGGATCATGGCGTCGCGCTTGGTCGCGATCTCGCGCAGCGAGTTCATGATGGCGCCCGTGCCGGCCGGGATCAGGCGGCCGACAATGACGTTCTCCTTCAGCCCTTCGAGCGTGTCGTGCTTGCCGTTGACCGCAGCCTCGGTAAGCACGCGCGTCGTCTCCTGGAACGAAGCCGCCGAGATGAACGAGCGGGTCTGCAGCGAGGCCTTGGTGATGCCGAGCAGCACCGGGTGGCCCTTGGCGGGCTTCTTACCTTCTTCCTTGGCCTTCGCGTTGAGCTCGTCGAGCTCGATGCGGTCCATATGCTCGCCCTGGATCAGCTCGGTGTCACCCGCGTCGTCGATCTCGACCTTCTGCAGCATCTGGCGAACGATCACCTCGATGTGCTTGTCGTTGATCAACACGCCTTGGAGCCGATAGACCTCCTGGATCTCGTTGACGAGGAAGTTCGCAAGCTCTTCCACGCCCTTGATCGCCAGGATGTCGTGCGGCGCCGGGTTGCCTTCGACGATGTAGTCGCCCTTCTCGATGACGTCGCCATCCTGCAGATGGATGTGCTTGCCCTTCGGGATCAGGTACTCGACCGCCTCGACGCCCTTCTCGCTCGGCTCGATCGTGATGCGGCGCTTGTTCTTGTAGTCCTTGCCGAACCGCACCGTGCCGGAGATGTCCGCGATCGTCGCGGCCTCCTTCGGCCGTCGCGCCTCGAACAGTTCCGCGACCCGCGGCAGACCGCCGGTGATGTCGCGCGTCTTGGCGCTTTCGGTCGGGATGCGGGCGATGACGTCGCCCGCGCCGATCTTGGAGCCGGGATCGACCGAGATGATCGCGTCGACGGCGAGCAGATAGCGCGCCTCGCCGCCTCGCGCGAGCTTGAGGATCTTGCCGTCCTTGCCCTTGATCACCATCGCGGGCCGCAGGTCCTGCTGTCCGCGCGCCGAGCCGGTGCGCCAGTCGATCACCACGCGCTTGGCGATACCGGTCGACTCGTCGAGCGACTCCGTCATCGACTGGCCTTCGACCAGATCCTCGTAGCCGACCACGCCCGCGACCTCGGTGAGCACCGGCCGCGTATAGGGGTCCCACTCCGCGATGCGCTGGCCGCGCTTGATCGTGTCGCCCTCGTCGACCTTCATCCGCGAGCCGTACTGGATGCGGTGGACGGCACGCTCGGTGCCGTCCGGATCGACGACCGCGACCGCGATATTGCGCGCCATGGCGATCAGATCGCCATCCGAGTTGCGCGTAATATTCTTGTTCTTGATCTTGATCGTGCCCTCGAAGTTCGACTCGATGAACGATTGCTCGTTGATCTGCGCCGCGCCGCCGATNNTGCGTGCCCGGCTCGCCGATCGACTGTGCAGCGATGACGCCGACCGCCTCGCCCATGTTGACCGGAGTGCCGCGGGCAAGATCGCGCCCGTAGCACTTGCCGCACACGCCGTTGGTCGTCTCGCAGGTGAGCACCGAGCGGATGCGCACCTCCTGCACGCCGGCCTTGTTGATCAACTCGACCTGCGGCTCTTCGATCAGCGTGCCGCGCTTGACGATGACCGCGCCCGAGACCGCGTCCTTGATGTCCTCCGCCGCGGTGCGGCCGAGGATGCGGCCGCCGAGCGACGCCACAACCGTGCCGGCGTCGATGATTGCGCGCGCCTTGATGCCGGCCTTGGTCTTGCAGTCCTCGGTCGTGATGATCGAGTCCTGCGCCACGTCGACCAGACGCCGCGTCAGGTAGCCTGAGTTGGCGGTCTTGAGCGCGGTGTCGGCGAGGCCTTTGCGCGCGCCGTGCGTNNGGCGAGCCGCGCGCGCCGGAATGGGCCATCATGTAGATCGAGTTGACCGGCACCTCGCGGTTGGTCTTCGGATCAATCTTGACGGCGGAAATCTCGCGCATCATCTCGTCGGCGATGCGGTCTGTGCACTTCGCCCACGCATCGACCACCTTGTTGTACTTCTCGCCCTGCGTGATCAGGCCGTCCTGGTACTGCTGCTCGTATTCCTTGGCGAGCGAGCGCGTATCGTCGACGATCTTCCACTTCGAGGTCGGCACGACCATGTCGTCCTTGCCGAACGAGATGCCGGCCTTGAACGCGTGGTGGAAGCCGAGCGCCATGATGCGGTCGCAGAAGATCACGGTCTCCTTCTGGCCGCAGTGGCGATAGACCGTGTCGATCATCGACGAGATTTCGCGCTTCGTCATGAGACGATTGGCGGCTTCGTACGTAACCTTGGTCGAGCGCGGCAGCACCTGGCCGAGGATCACGCGGCCGGGCGTGGTCTCGTACCAGCGATGACCCTCCACGCCCTTCTCGTCGAGCCCCCACCAGCGATATTTGATCTTGCTGTGCAGGGTGACGACCTTTTCCTGCAGCGCGTGCTCGATCTCCGAGATCTCGCCGAAGTACTTGCCCTGTCCGGGCTCGTTGTCGCGCATCAGCGAGAGGTAATAGAGCCCGAGCACGATATCCTGCGACGGCACGATGATCGGCTGGCCGTTCGCCGGATGCAGGATGTTGTTCGTGCTCATCATCAACACGCGCGCTTCGAGCTGCGCTTCGAGCGACAGCGGAATGTGCACGGCCATCTGATCGCCGTCGAAGTCGGCGTTGAAGGCGGCGCAGACCAGCGGATGCAGCTGGA
>PLJS01000218.1 GCA_003140315.1 Hyphomicrobiales bacterium | reverse complement strand
TTGATGAGCGGCTTCTTGCCCGGGAGCGCTTCGAGCGCTGCGACGCTGCGCAACCCTTTGGGCAGGCCGGGGGCTAGCTGCGGGCCTGCGGCTTTCGCCGAGAAGAATTCCCCGGTCATTCCGGAACCGGCCAGCGCCGCACCGGCGCCCGCCGCCGTCAGAATCCGACGACGCGAAATCATTTTGTCCTCCCCAAATGGGATTTTTCTAGTCCGCATTTCGGCTTACGGCCGATTTGTAGAATGAGCCTACTTCAAGGGCCGGGAATGCTCAACACGCGAGGCCGAGCGTTGCGCGCGCTTTGCGAGGGCCCTCGGGCGGCCGGCGAGCCGCCCGCACGCTTTCGCGTGCTGCGCCCCGTTGCGATCCGGGGCGCTNNTTTTTCGGTGCCGGGTCACGCTTTCGCATGAAGGTTTCCCTTCACGGTCAGCCAGCTCCTGGCAGGGGCGCCGTAGTACGCCCCGGGTGAAGCCCCGACTCGCCAGTGTCCCCGGCTGACGAGGCCGGGAAGCAGGAACCGCCCAAGCCGGATGCGCCTTGCGCCTCCAGCCCCAGAAGGTGCGGCCTGTTCTCCGGCCGATCCCTTCCGGCCCGCTCCATCATCCAGACGTCACCGGTTGACGCCCCTCAGTTGAGCGAGGTGATACTGCATATATTCCTATTGTAGGATTGAGTCAAGCGGCCGTCGGGCGAGCATAGCGAAGCGTGCCCGCCGAGGTCGCGGAATTGAGATTGGTTGCGAGGCGCCGGGCCGCAAAAAGAAGGGCTATTTCCAGCCTGACTTGTCGACGCACTCGTTCGCTTCGGTCTCGTGGGTCTTTTCCCACTCGGTGATCGACTTGGTTTCTTTGGCGTCCATCCTGTTGTTCATGCAGGTGCAATACTTGACGACGACCTCCTTGCTGACGCCTTCATCCGCATTGTCGTCGATGCATTGATTGATCCACTGCACCTCGGCCACCGTCGCGGCCCGAGCGGCGCCGGTGGTCATTACGCATGCGACGGCAACCATCGCGATGGTCGTGAGCTTCATCTTTAACCTCCAATTGGTCGGTAAGCCTCACACTCAACGCCCGGAAGGCCCCGCGCGGTTCAACACCTTGCGGCTCACCGCTTCAAAATCGCAAACCCGAATTCCGGCCCCATGCCCTGCGCATAGGCGAGCTTGATCCACGCGACTGCCATCGGCTCGAGGTGGCGGCTCATCGCGAGCGGGCCGACATCGACCGGCTCAAACCCCAAGTCGGCAGCGAGCGCCATCACGGTCTTCTTCGCTTCCGCGTCGTCGCCCGCGACCGGCATCATCAGCTTACCGCCCGGATAGTGGCTGTTCGCCATGTTGCCGGCGCCGGTCGTGTTGAACGCTTTCACGACACGGGCACGCGGCACGATACGCGCCACGACCTCACCGCCGGAATAGTCGAAGCCGAGGGCGAGTTCGAGGTTCGCGGTAAGCGGATTGGTGGCGTCGATCAATATCTTGCCGGCAAGGGGGCGCAGGGCCTCGACGGTCACCTCGGCGCCGCTCCAGGGAACCGCCAGCACGACCACGTCGGCGGCGGCGGCTGCGGCGCTCAGCGGCACTAAGCCGAAACCCTCGTTCTTCAGTTCCGCGGCCTTGGCGCCATCGGCTTCACGCGTCACGAACGACACGCTGTGTCCGGCCTCGCGCCAGCCGCCCGCGAGTGCGCGGCCAACATGTCCAGCGCCGGCGATGACGATATTCATGGCTGTCTCCTGTGCGTGGCGCTCAACTCAACGTAGGACCGGCGGGGCTTCGCGCAATAGCGCGCGTCGGCAAGACGTGGATGCCCGGCCATCAGGGCGTTCACGCCCGTCTTCGACGGGCTATGGCCGGGCATGACGACGGCGCTCATGTTGCACCGCCCTCGCCCCTGTGTTAGCAAAATCGCGATTTCGCAGGCCTGACGGGCACTTCCGCGAGCCGCGAAGAAAAGTCCCTTCTCTTCCAAGGGCTTGGTACCGTTCGGGGCGGCGCCAGGCTTCTCGGCAACGACATAAAATTCGGGCACGGGCGAGCGACATCGTGGCAGGCGAGAACGGCATCATATCCGGCATGGCGGGGCGTTACGCCACCGCGCTGTTCGAGCTGGCGCTCGAGAGCAAAGCCGTCGATCAGGTGCAGGCCGACCTCAAGGCGTTCGAGGCCATGATCGCGTCGAGCCCGGACCTGACGCGCCTGGTGCGCTCGCCGGTGTTCTCGGCCGACGAGCAGGCGAAGGCGCTCGATGCCGTGCTCGACAAGGCGGCCATCTCGGGGATCGCCAAGAACTTCCTGCGCGTGGTCGCGGCAAACCGGCGGCTGTTCGCCGTCGACCAGATCATCCGCGGCTTCCACGCGTACGTCGCCAAGCATAAGGACGAGGTCACCGCGCAGGTCACCGTCGCCGAAACGCTGAGCGATGCGCGGCTCACCGAAATCCGCGACACGCTGAAAGCCGTCACCGGCAAGGACGTGCAGGTCGACGTGACCGTGGACCCCTCGATCATCGGCGGGCTCGTCGTCAAGGTCGGCTCCCGCATGGTCGATAGCTCGCTGCGCACCAAGCTCAATTCGATCAAGTTCGCGATGAAAGAGGCACGCTGATGGATATCCGCGCCGCGGAAATTTCCGCCATCCTGAAAGAGCAGATCAAGAATTTCGGCCAGGAGGCCGAGGTCTCGGAAGTCGGCCAGGTGCTCTCGGTCGGCGACGGCATCGCGCGCGTCTACGGCCTCGACAATGTGCAGGCCGGCGAGATGGTCGAGTTCGAGAACGGCGTGCGCGGCATGGCGCTCAACCTCGAAACCGACAATGTCGGCATCGTGATCTTCGGCGCGGATCGCGAAATCAAGGAAGGCCAGACCGTCAAGCGCACGCGCGCGATCGTGGACGTGCCGGTCGGCAAGGGCCTGCTCGGCCGCGTGGTCGACGCGCTCGGCAATCCCATCGATGGAAAAGGCCCGATCGCCGCGACCGAGCGCAAGCGCGTCGACGTGAAGGCGCCGGGCATCATCCCGCGCAAGTCGGTGCATGAGCCGATGGCGACCGGGCTGAAGGCGATCGACTCGCTGATCCCGATCGGCCGCGGC